>NZ_VPDG01000013.1:0-99048 GCF_013417805.1 Acinetobacter sp. YH12226
TACCACGTGCTTTTTCTTCTGGTGCAGAGTCGATTGCAGCGTAGTCTTTCGCTTCGCCACCGAATTTCTTCGCACATACAGTTGCAATTGCAGCTGTTAAAGTTGTTTTACCATGGTCAACGTGACCAATTGTGCCCACGTTAACGTGTGGCTTATTACGTTCAAACTTAGCCTTAGCCATGAGATCTTCCTTTTTAAACTACTCATGCAGGATCACTGCATGAGCACTTGGGTTTAACTATGAATTAGTTTGGGCTTATAGTAATCGAAAGATTACTCGTCGTCACCTTTTTTACCGCCAGATTGGAACTTAGAAATGATGCCTTCAGCCACGTTACGTGGAGTTTCAGCATATTTAGCAAATTCCATAGAGTAAGTCGCACGACCTTGAGACATAGAACGCATATGAGTTGCGTAACCAAACATCTCAGCCAATGGAACTTCAGCACGAATGGCTTTAGTACCACCAGGAAGATCGTCCATACCCTGAACCATACCACGACGACGGTTTAAGTCACCCATGATATCGCCCATGTAGTCTTCTGGAGTTTCTACTTCAACTTTCATGATCGGTTCAAGAAGGATAGGATCCGCTTTCATGAAACCATCACGGAAGGCATAAGAACCCGCCATTTTGAACGACAATTCGTCAGAGTCGACGTCATGGTAAGAACCGTCAAACAATGTCGCTTTAATGCCAACTACTGGGTAGCCAGCCAAAACGCCATTCTTCATACGTTCTTGAATACCTTTGTCAACCGCGCCGAAGAATTCTTTAGGTACAACACCACCTACAACTTCTTCAACGAATTCGTAATCTTTTTCAGATTCAGGATCCATCGGCTCTAAACGTACATATACGTGACCGAATTTACCTTTACCACCTGTTTGACGTACGAATTTACCTTCTTGCTCAACAGACTTTTTGATCGTTTCACGGTAAGAAACCATTGGCTTACCAATGTTCGCTTCAACACCGAATTCACGCTTCATACGATCAACAATGATGTCAAGGTGAAGCTCACCCATACCAGCAATAATCGTTTGACCAGATTCTTCATCTGTACGAACGCGGAATGATGGATCTTCTTTCGCCAAGCGACCTAAAGCAACTGACATTTTTTCTTGGTCAGCTTTAGTTTTAGGCTCAACTGCAAGTGCAATTACTGGCTCTGGGAATTCCATACGCTCTAGTGTAATGATGTGATTTTCATCACATAATGTATCACCAGTAGTCGTGTCTTTAAGACCTACACATGCCGCGATATCGCCCGCACGAATTTCTTCGATGTCATGACGATCGTTTGCGTGCATCTGTACGATACGGCCAACACGCTCACGCTTCATTTTTACTGGGTTATAACACGGGCTACCCGCTTTAAGAACACCAGAATAAACACGTACGAACGTTAAGTTACCAACGAATTTGTCGTTCATGATTTTGAACGCTAACGCAGCAAACGGTGCTTCGTCAGATGCTTCACGAGAACCTTCAGACTCAGCTTTGTCATCAAGGATACCCTTGATCGCTTCAACGTCAGTCGGTGCTGGCAAGAATTCAATTACTGCGTCCAACATACGTTGAACACCTTTGTTTTTGAATGCTGAACCACAAAGCATTGGTTGGATTTCGTTCGCTAATGTACGCTTACGGATACCGCCAACGATTTCTTCTTTAGTAAGCTCTTCGCCTTCTAGGTACTTGTCCATGAGTTCTTCTGATGCTTCCGCAGCAGCTTCAACCATGTTAGTACGCCATTCCTGAGCTAGCTCAAGTAATTCAGCAGGGATTTCGCCATATTCGAACTTCATACCTTGAGATGCTTCATCCCAGATAATCGCTTTCATTTCGATTAGGTCAACAACACCCTGGAAGTTTTCTTCTGCACCAATTGGAACAACGATTGGCACTGGATTACCGCCAAGACGTGTTTTAACTTGTTCAACTGCACGGAAGAAGTTCGCGCCAGTACGGTCCATTTTGTTAACGAACGCAATACGTGGAACTTTATATTTATTTGCTTGACGCCATACAGTTTCTGACTGCGGCTGAACACCACCTACAGCACAGTAAACCATGCACGCACCGTCAAGAACACGCATAGAACGCTCAACTTCGATCGTGAAGTCAACGTGTCCCGGGGTGTCAATTACGTTAATACGGTGTTGTTCGAACTGGTTGCCCATACCTTTCCAGAAGCATGTTACAGCTGCTGAGGTAATGGTAATACCGCGTTCTTGCTCTTGTTCCATCCAGTCCGTAGTTGCCGAACCTTCGTGAGTTTCACCAAGCTTATGGCTCTCACCTGTGTAGAACAAAATACGTTCAGAAGTGGTTGTCTTACCTGCGTCGATGTGCGCAGAAATACCAATGTTACGGTAACGAGAAATTGGGGTTTGACGTGCCATGATTTCTAGCATTCCTAAATTTTGTTGTTTAAAACAGGACGCTTTAAGCTGCATAGCAACTTAAAGCGCTTTGGTGACAAAACCATGACGGTCTTACCATCCTCCTGAATAGGGCCTGTTTTATCTGCTTAGAAACGGTAGTGAGAGAATGCTTTGTTGGCTTCAGCCATACGGTGCACATCTTCACGTTTCTTAACCGCAGCGCCTTTGCCTTCAGATGCATCAAGCAACTCGCCAGCAAGACGTAAAGCCATAGTTTTTTCAGAACGCTTAGCAGCAGCATCTACTAACCAACGCATCGCTAGAGCAGTACGACGGGATGGGCGTACTTCCATAGGAACTTGGTATGTAGCACCACCAACACGGCGTGCTTTTACTTCGACCATAGGACGAACTTTTTCAAGAGTAGTCTCGAAAAATTCAACTGGGTCTACTTTAGATTTTTCTTGAACGCGGTCTAAAGCACCGTAAACGATACTTTCAGCAATAGATTTTTTACCATCTTGCATTACGTGGTTCATGAATTTAGCGATTGTTTGGCTGCTGAACTTAGGATCCGGAAGGATTTCACGAGCAGCGACTACGCGACGTCTTGGCATTTTAAACTACCTATAAAGATGACACTTCAGGTTTATCCAGCATGAGTACAAAGTGTCATGTACTACTCGCTGGCCTTACTATACGTCGCTTGGAATTTTCACAAAATTAATGCAGAAATCAGACAAGCGAGACGATAAAGGATTGCGGTTCTACGTTCTTAAAATTTAATTCTTAACGAATTATTTCTTAGGACGTTTAGTACCGTATTTAGAACGAGACTGGTTACGATCTTTAACACCAGCACAGTCTAAAGAACCACGAACGGTATGGTAACGTACACCTGGTAAGTCTTTAACACGACCACCACGGATAAGAACAACACTGTGCTCTTGTAGGTTATGGCCTTCACCACCGATGTAGCTAGAAACTTCGAAACCTGAAGTTAAGCGAACACGGCAAACTTTACGCATTGCTGAGTTAGGTTTTTTAGGTGTAGTTGTGTAAACACGTGTACAAACACCACGGCGCTGTGGACAAGCCTTCAACGCAGGAACTTTAGATTTTTCAACTAAAGTCGTACGACCCTTGCGGATCAACTGATTTGTTGTTGCCATTTGGCAATTCTCCCGTTAATAAAAAGCCCCAAAAACTACTACTTTTTGAGGGCATGCAATTGTAATTCAAGATGCAAAATTGGTCAACCTACTCAAGCCAAGCAAATGCCGTTTCTCACGACATTTGCTTGCTTTTATTTACCTTCAAAATTCGCTTATTTTTTTGAATTTTTACCGGCTTTTTTGATAACGTCTTGAGCTTCAGATTCAGTTTCCGAATTTTCTTGATCCTCTGCACCCTGCTGTGAAGTTTCCGTAGCAGCCTCTGCCTCGTCAGCAGCTTCTGGATGCAGTTCAGCTTCGATTTCCGGATCAAATGAAGTTTTGGTTAAAGCGGGTTGTTGCGACTGCTTATCTACCGCAGGTTCAACCAACTCATCGTTAAGCGCCTCCAGCCCTTCACTCACCTTTTCATCTTTCTTCACTTCTGCTTCTTCAGAGCTTAGATCATTCTGCTCTTTTTTGACCAGCTTGACTTGGGTAATCGTGTTATTGCCTTCAATCGCAATATCTTTATCCATGATCGGCTTATCTTTCGCAGGCTCAACATCGTGAGAGGCACCATTTAGGAGTTTCGGAGTTGCCTGTTGTAACAAACTGACTGCTTTTTCATAGGCAGCATAAGGAGACAATTGCGAATCCTGATGCTGAATCAGGTATTGACGTGCATGCGAGAATGCTTCCTGAGCTTTCTGATTTACATCCTCGACAAAACGATGGCTATATACAGCGCCAATACCAGCACTCGCCAGAGGCGTCAGTTTGGTTAATCGCTCCAGAATCGAAATTTTTGGCAGATGATTCATCCATTCCCATTTAGCCTCTCCCTCATGACGACTTAACCATTGCTTGATGGCGCTGACATCATTATCAGAACCTAGCATGGCTTGTAACTGCGAGATATCATGAGTTTTAAGTGTATTACTTAAAGCTTTTAAACCTAATAATAAGGTCTGTTTTTCCGCAATCAGGCTCAGGTCAATCTGTCTAAAGATATGCTGAACGATTTCCTGATCATCTTCTTTACTCAGGTCAAAACCATAAGAGCGACCGACTTGATAGATGGTACGCAATGCCATGAGCAAAGAGGCTGGAATATCAATGGCAGTACCAAGCATCCCTGAAGCACCACTCACTGCCCCCTGCACCGTTGCAATCCATTTGTTTTGTTCGCCTAAAGCCTGTGAAATTCGCTTGGATCGGTCAACATCCTGAGTCAATTCCTCTAAATCTTTCGCTCCCGCTTCACTCAGGATGGCATCCACCGAACTGGTTTGATTACTGAATTGATTCAGACGGTCATAAAAGTAGTTAGACACTTTTTCGGTCAGATCGGGAGAGACAAAATGCGCGACATTATTCACGGTATTAAAACGGCGTCCGAGAAGTTGGCGCGATACATTTGGAAGATGCTCGCGAAGCATTTGCTGAGGATTATCATATTTTTTAGCTGAAAAAGCGCTTTTCGTCTTCGCCGAACCATCAATCACCTGATCGGAGTTAGAAGGCTTCAGCGCTTTAGTCACCGAATCCGGCGCAACATGATTCAATAAATCCAATCCGGTTGAACTGAACTTTTTCGCCACTCCAAAGGCATTCGAAATCAGACCATTAGATTGTTTATTATTAGCATTTACCATTTTTTACCTCAGCATTCATGTGCTTGTATTTGGTATAAATACTAGGTGTAGTCAGCGTTTATCTCAACTTTATTCTGTTTCATTTAGTAAAACCCCTACATGCCGACTCACAAACTCAACCGACTGTCACACGGCATAACATTTGCCATAAGATTTCAAAAGTCTTTCTGCTATCATGTTCCCCATCATGAAATAAGGCTAAGCGCTGGATTGGGCGATTTTAAAACCCAGATATCTGCCGCTGAGCATAGAGCAAACTATAAGGATCTGTAGATGAAACGTGTTGTCATCACTGGCATGGGTATCAACTCATGTATTGGTAATACATTAGAGGATGTAAACCATTCTTTACAAAACGGGATTTCAGGAACACGTTTTAATCCGACTTATGCTGAACTCAATTTCAAAAGTCATGTCAGTGCTGCAGCCGAGCAGGATTTCGACGGGATCGACCGCAAACTGAAACGCTTTATGGGTGTATGTGCAATGTATGCGTACAACTCAGCTCTTGCTGCAGTTGAACATGCAGGTTTAAAGGTTGAAGATCTAGCTGGCAACCCACGCTATGGTATCGCGGGTGGTTCAGGTGGCGGTTCAACTGCTTCTGTTATTGAAATGAACGAATTATTGCAAACCAAAGGTGCGCGTAAAGTCGGTCCTTTCTTTGTACCACGTAATATGACCAACACCATTACAGCAAACGTTGGCGTTGCATTCAAATTACAAGGCGTGGCGCATACCATTACCAGCGCATGTGCAACCTCTGCGGATGCGATTGGTTATGCCTACAACCTGATTCAACTCGGCAAACAAGATTTAATGCTGGCGGGTGGCGGTGAAGAAGATCACTGGTCACAAAGCTTGTTGTTTGATGCGATGGGCGCACTTTGCTCTAAATACAATGACAGCCCTGAAACAGCATCACGCCCTTATTCTGCAGACCGTGACGGTTTCGTGATTGCCGGTGGTGGCGGTTTTGTGATCCTTGAGTCTTTGGAACATGCGCAAGCGCGTGGTGCTAACATTCTTGCCGAGGTCGTAGGCTATGCAGCTAACTCAGATGGTGCTGATATGGTTGCACCATCTGGTGAAGGTGCAACACGTTGCGTACTGATGGCTTTAGAAGAAGCAAAGCAACACGGTGTCGATAAAATTGACTATGTAAACACACATGGTACTTCTACTCCAGCGGGTGACATCACAGAACTTAAAGCAATGGAACGTGCTTTCGGTGAAGGCCAGGTTCCTCCATTAAGCTCAACCAAATCAATGACGGGTCACAGTCTGGGTGCTGCTGGTGTTCAGGAAGCGATTTATTCGGTTCTGATGATGCAAAATGACTTTATTGCGCCAAACATCAACGTGACCGAGCTGGATGAAGGCGCGAAACCGTTTGATATCGTGCTTGAAAAACGTGACGCAAAATTGAATACTGTGATGAGTAACAGTTTCGGTTTCGGCGGCGTAAATGCTTGTCTCATTTTCAAAAAGTGGGAAGGCTAAGCTGCCCAATTTAGGGTGACTTGATGGATGCTCCTTCTGATGCTTTCTTGTGGGTAAAAGCATTACATATTATTGCAGTAGTTTGCTGGTTCGCGGCTTTGTTCTACTTGCCACGTTTATATGTTTATCATGCCATGAGCGAAGATGCCATCAGTCATCAACGCTTTGAAGTCATGGAACGCAAGTTGTACCGTGGCATCATGTGGCCAGCCATGTTGGCCACCTTGATTACGGCACACTTTCTGGTGGATTGGGGTGATGCAACGCGTCATTACCATGAAGCCTTATGGTTTTACCTTAAAGTCGGCCTGGTCGGCTTATTGGTGATTTACCATCTGGTGTGTGGTTATTACCGCAAGAAGCTGATTGGTAATGCACACTACAAGTCACACAAGTTTTGGCGTTATTTTAATGAGATGCCAACCTTGATCTTATTTGCAGTGGTGATTTTAGTCGTGGTTAAACCTACTTTCTAATTCACCCACGCAATCAAAAAAAATCCCCGATCAGTCGGGGATTTTTTATGTCTGAATATTTAATGATTACCACGCTGACGCATACGTGGCTTATACAGCAGTCGATAGGTCACCGCCAGAATAATCAACCATAAAGGACTGATCATCAGAGCTTTTAGAGTGTCAGGTTCCAGGCTTAAAATAATCAAGGCGAATAACAGGAATGCCAATACCACATAAGACATCCATACCCCACCCGGCATTTTAAAGGTCGAGGCGGCATGCTTTTGCGGTTGCTGCTTACGGTAACGGATATAGCACACCATGATGATGCTCCAGATACTAATAAACAGGATCACACACAGCGAACTTGCCAGAGTAAAAGCTTCCATGGTGTTTGGTACAAAATACTGAAATGCTGCCCCCAACATAATAAAAGCACAGGAGAAAAATAACCCTGTGGCTGGTACTGCCCGACTAGATAACCGCGCTAAAGCTTGAGGCGCCTGTCCATCACGTGCCAAACCAAACAACATACGACTGGTCGAGAATACCCCACTGTTCATAGAGGACATCACTGACGACAATACCACCAGGTTCATGATAATGGCTGAAGTTGGAATACCGGCATACAGGAACAAACTCACAAATGGACTTTGATCCGCAGGAATCAAATGCCATGGTGTAACTGACATGATCATCAGCAATGACAATACATAGAACAGAATGATCCGCGTAGGAATGGCGTTGACCGCTTTGGGTAAATTCTTTTCCGGATCTTTGGTTTCTGCCGCCATCGTACCGAGCAGTTCCACCCCGACAAAGGCAAACATGGCAATCTGGAAGCCTGCCAGAAAACCAGTAAAGCCTTTGGGAAATAAGCCACCATGCGCCCAGACATTACTAAAGCTGGCGACGGCGCCACTCGGTGCCTGAAAACCGCTAAACACCATATAACCACCGACAAAGATCAAACCAAGAATGGCTAAAATCTTGATTAGTGCGAACCAGAATTCAATCTCACCAAACAGTTTTACCGTGACCAAGTTAATCGCGAGAATAAACAGCACACAACCCACACTAATCATCGCCTGCCCCATCGGGGTAAAGGCCATGCCTTCGGGCAACCAGAAACTCAGATAGTTAATAATCGCCGCGAGATCGGCAATCCCTACCAGCACCCAACCCAGCCAGTACGACCAGCCAATATAATAGCCAGCACCCGGCCCGATCAGGTCATGGGCCATATCAATAAAAGATTTGTAATGCAGATTGGACAACAGCATTTCACCCAACGCACGCATCAGGAAGAAGAACATGCCACCAATGATCATATAAATGATCAAAATTGAAGGGCCTGCCAGGGAGATGGTTTTTCCCGATCCCATAAACAGGCCAGTACCGATACAGCCACCAATGGCGATTAACTGCAAATGTCGGTTAGAGAGTTTTCGTTGCAACTCATGCGGCGACGATTTTACGTCTTCTGTGCCCGGGGTGGTTTTCATTTTTACATCCTTTTTAATCTTTACAACAGCATCAAGCTGAATTTACAACGTTCAGTCCTCGAACGCTTATATGACATTTTCATACTTTTTACTGCGCTGTTCAGTGAGATTTACTGCACTAAAACGACTTAAATCATTGCATGGGAGATTTCAATATCAAAAATTCAATTAAGCTTGAGCTGCAATGACTGCAATTTCAATCAGCCAGTCCGGATTGACCAAATCTGCCTGAATCGTAGCACGTGCCGGCGTACCATGACCTCGTAACCATTCCACCCAAAGCTGGTTTACGGTAGCAAAATCATCTAGATGCTTGACAAATAATTGTGCAGAAAGCAGCTGGCTTTTATCGGTATTTGCCAATGCGAGCAATTCCTCAATTTTTGCAAAGACTTCCAGTGTTTGTCCGCGTACATCCAGATCCGTGCTATTCGGCACCTGACCCGATAGATACACGGTTTGCTGATGAATCGTCACCGCACTCATGATTTGATTGCTGTTGAGTCGCTGAATGGCTGTATTTGCCTGTGTCATGCTGATATTCCTTGTTTGGGATATTTAAATAAAATTTAAATTAAAAATTTAAGCGTCAATCTGGAAATGAACCCGAGCGGTCACCGCACACATCAGCTCATAGCCGATGGTGCCTGAACTGGCCGCCACTTCATCAATCGGCAAAACCACACCTTGGGAAGATTGGCCCCAAAGTACCACTTCACTACCTATATCTGCGTGCGGCAGTGCAGTCAGATCTACCGCCAGCATATCCATACTGATTCGACCCAATGTGTGCGTTTTGATTGAATCTACCAGCAAGGGTGTACCGGTCTCCGATAGTCGTTGATAACCATCGGCATAACCACAGGCCACAATCCCGACCCGCATTTCCTGCATGGCAATAAATTTGGAACCATAGCCAACACTCTGACCTGTCTGGATCGTTTGAATGGCAATAATTTCACTGCGCAAGCTCATGCTCGGTTGCAGATTCCAGTCTTGAATCGTGTGTGTTGGATAATCTGGTGAACTGCCATACAGCATGATGCCGCTACGTACAATGTCTGAATGAAGGGTTTGATGATGCCGCAGAATGGCTGCGCTATTACTGAGCGAGATTTTACCTTCAAGCCCCTGAATGGACTGGCTAAAAATCAGGTTTTGATACTGAATCCCGTCCACGCCAAAACGCTGGCCATCCGCATCGGAGAAATGGGTCATATGGGTAATGGAACGGACAGTGTTCAGCTGTTGCAGCTCCTGCCAGATCTCTGCATATTGCTGCGGCTCGAAACCCAGACGGTTCATGCCGCTGTTCATTTTCAAATACACATCAAACTGTGCATCCGGCGCTATTTCGGCAAACTGTTTCAGCCATTGCACTTGATGTCGGGAATGAATGGCAAAGCTCATTTCATGCTTCGCACATTCAAATAAATCCGCGAGAGCGAAAATACCTTCGAGCAACAGCAGCGGCTTCTTGCATCCCAGCGCACGTAGGCGCGTGCCCTCTTCAATATCCAGAAAAGCAAAACCGTCTGCACCTTGAAGTGCAGCATAGACCCGTTCAATCCCGTGCCCATAGGCATTAGCCTTGACCACGGCAAATACCTGACTATTGGGCATACATTGGCGCGCCACACTTAAATTATGCGCAAGCGCCTGCTGATGAATGATCGCAGTAATGGGACGTGGCATACATTCCTCCTTGAATATTCCGCCTCAGATGGTCTTAAGCCGCCTGGTGATAGCGCGCCAATGACAGACCTTCGGTGCTGATTTCAGGATCACGGGCCAAGACCAGATCGCTGATTAATTTTCCTGAACCGCAGGCCATGGTCCAGCCCAGCGTGCCATGTCCAGTATTCAGGAACAGGTTTTTAAAACGGGTTTTCCCAATAATTGGCGTACTGTCCGGGGTCATTGGACGCAGGCCTGTCCAGAAGCTGGCCTGATTCATGTCACCCCCCGGGAATAAATCACGGGTCACCATTTCCAGCGTGCCGCGACGGTCTTCATTTAATCCCAGATTAAAACCGCTCAATTCAGCCATTCCCCCTACGCGGATGCGCTGGTCGAAACGGGTAATCGCAATTTTATAGGTTTCATCCAGTACTGTAGATTGTGGTGCATAGGCCGGATCTAAAATCGGAATGGTCAGTGAATAACCTTTCACCGGATAGACCGGTAAATTCAGTTCAAGCGGTTTGAGGAAATCACGTGAATAACTACCAAAGGCCAGCACATATTTATCTGCCGTGAGCACCTGACCATTCACCAGAACACCTTTGATCTGGTCACCTTCTACAATCAGCTTTTCAACGTTTTGATTAAACTTAAACTCTACACCCATCCCTTTGGCATGTTCTGCCAGGGCATTGGTAAACAGATAGCAGTCACCTGTTTCATCATTGGGTAAATGAAGACCACCCACCAGTTTGTCTTTTGCCTGTGCCAATGCCGGTTCTACACGCGCCAGTCCATCGCGATCCAGCAGTTCAAACTCAACTCCAGTTTCCTTCAGAACTTCGATATCGCGCTGAACTGCATCCAGCTGCGCATCTTTACGGAAAATCTGCAAAGTACCTTTCGCGCGGTTTTCATAAGAGATGCCAATATCACGGCGCAAATTACGTAAACAGTCACGGCTGTATTCAGCCACACGCACCATCCGTTCTTTATTGACTGCATAATGCTGGGCATTACAGTTTTTCAGCATTTGTGCCATCCACTGCAATTGCCACAAGCTGCCATCGACATTGATCGCCAACGGTGCATGATGCTGAAACATCCATTTGACTGCCTTAAATGGAATACCTGGTGCAGCCCAAGGGGTCGAATATCCTGGAGAAATCTGCCCGGCATTACCGAAGCTGGTTTCTTGCGCCGGACCTACCTGACGATCCAACACAGTCACGGTTGCTCCCTGCTGCGCCAGATAGTAAGCGCTTGCCACACCAATCACACCACTACCTAAAACCAATACGCGCATTACCTTAACCCTCAAACATCTTTTCAGTTTATTTCACTAGTATATTTTTGCTTTAATAGTTAAATTCACTATATTCAGACTGTATATTCAGTGAAATAAATGTTTTTTCGGGCAGAATTAAAAAAAAGAGGGAAATATTGATGCGCAAATTAGACCGCATTGACCGCATGATTCTGGATATCCTGCAACGCGATGGCCGGATTGCCATTAGCGAACTTGCAGCACGCGTCAATCTATCGACCACACCCTGTTCAGAGCGGGTAAAACGGCTAGAGCGTGAAGGCATCATCATGGGCTATTACGCCCGTTTAAATCCGGAAATGCTGGAGCGCAACCTGCTGGTTTTTCTGGAAATTAAACTCTCAGCCAAATCAGGTGATGTCTTTGATCAGGTGGCTCGTAATCTGACTGAGATTCCAGAAGTCCTGGAATGCCATTTAATTTCCGGTGATTTTGATTATCTGGTCAAAGCGCGTTTAAAAGAAATGAGTGCTTATCGGCGTTTACTGGGGGATTTACTGAAAAAACTGCCCGCTTCCGCCTCCTCGCACAGTTATGTGGTGATGGAAGAAGTCAAAGAAAGTTTATATCTGGACTTGGGTATTTAGTAGTGATGGCTTTTTAAAGCTACTGGCAAAAAAAACAACAAAGCCCCAAACGGGGCTTTGTGATCGAATATTAATTGGACTTATTAAAAATCAAGCAGGAATGCGGAGCACCTGTCCCGGAAAAATATCATCTGCATCTTTGAGCAACGGACGGTTGGCTTCAAAAATCTTATTATACTGATTGACATCACCATAAAATTCTTTTGAGATTTTTGACAAACTGTCACCCGATTTCACCGTGTAGAACTTACTTTCCGGCTCAGGACTGCTTACCGTAAGCTGATCATCCACTTTGGCCACATGATCAATATTACCCACGGCCAGGACGATCTTTTCACGATCGGCCTGACTTTGTACCTGACCTCTGATCGTCGCCAGATCAGAAGCGGAGTTATAACTGATGGATAAGCCAGTGATCGGAAGGCCCAGACTTTTCACATGGCCGAGTAGTTTATTTGCCACTTCCTGAGCAGAAGGCTCTGCAGGTTGTGTTGCAGTCGGCGTTGTCGTTGTAGGTGCAGCCTGTGGTTCTGCAGCAGCTGTATTCTTCTTACCGATACCTTTTACAAAATCAAAAAGACCCATAGCGGACTCCATTCTTGTTGTTAATGTCACATCACTCTTATTTTTATAATGAAAACTCTAGAGAGATAGTTAGTCATTGGTGACAGAAAGGTAATGGATTGTAAAACCTCCATTCATGTGAAATGCAGACACAAAAAAACCACCTCAAGGGTGGTCTTTATGTTCAGCAAAGCTGAAATCGGCGATTAACCTAGTTTCTTAGAAACGTAGTCAATTGCAGATTGAACAGTTGTGATTTCGTTAGAATCTTCATCAGGAATCGTGATGTCGAAATCATTTTCGAAAGACATAACAAGTTCAACTAGATCTAGAGAATCTGCACCTAAGTCATCCATGAAAGACGCTTCGTTTTTAATCTCTTCGATTTTGATACCAAGTTGTTCTGCAACTGCTTGCTTAACACGTTGTTCGATATCGCTCACAGGAATTCTCCTCATTGCTTGTGGCGTTTTTAATGCCGTTAGTTTAATTGAATCTAAAAAATTTGGAAAGTTTATACTTGAGCTTAGCTCATGTATAAGCCCCCATTTACATGCATAACTGTACCAGTAATGTAACTGGCTTTATCCGAAGCCAAGAAACTTACGGCATTTGCGATATCCTGCGGATCACCTAAACGGTTTAATGCCACCTGCTCAGTCATCTTTTTACGAATTTCTTCGCTTAGCTGCTCAGTCATTTCAGTCGCAATAAAACCTGGTGCTACCGAGTTTACGGTAATCTGACGGCTACCCATTTCTTTGGCAAGGCTACGGCTAAATGCTTCAATACCTGCTTTGGCAGCAGAATAGTTGGCCTGACCCGGGTTGGCAAAGTGTGCCACCACAGAACTGATGTTGATGATGCGACCGAAACGCGCCTTGGTCATGCCTTTGAGTACGCGCTTAGACAAACGGTAAACTGCTTTCAGGTGAATATTTAAAATATCATCCCAGTCATCTTCAGACATACGCAGCAGCAAATTGTCTTTGGTAATACCGGCATTATTGACCAACGCAAGGACTGGACCATAGTTCTGTTCGATGTCCGTTACCAGCCCATCAATCGCTGCACCGTCACGTACATCTAGTACTCTTCCAGCACCATTTTCAGCAAACTGTGCAGATAATTTTTCCGCACCTGCTTCAGACGTTGCAGTACCTATGACAAAATAACCGTCTTGAATCAACTGTTGTGCGATCGCAGCACCAATACCACGACTTGCACCTGTTACCAGAGCAACTTTACGTTCCTGTGTCATGCACTTTTCCCTTCTGCCGCCAATACGGTGTTTAATGCATCTTCCAGACGGGATTGACTGTCCAGTGGAAGTGCTTTTTGAATATTCGGCAAGCGTTTCGCCAAGTTGGTCAATACATTACCCGGACCACATTCTACGATGTACTCAATGCCTTCATCTTGAAGGTATTGTAAGGTTTTGGTCCATTGTACTGACTCATAAAGTTGCGCGGTCAACGCCTGACGCAATTCATCTACATTGGTTGCCGCTTGCGCGCCTACATTTTGTAATACAGGAATGCGTGGCAGCTCAATGGCGGTTTGTTCCAATGCCGGAGCAAACTGTTCAGCAGCAGGTTTCATCAATGAACAATGCGATGGAACCGATACTGGCAATGCAATGGCTTTTCCGCCGTTTTCTTTGGCCAATGCCATCACTGCTTCAACGCGATCTTTATTGCCTGCAACGACAACCTGCCCTTGCGCATTGTAGTTCGCCGCTTCGACAGAACCTTCGCCTGCTGCAGTTGCTTGTGCACACAGCTCAATCACTTTGGCATCGTCCAGACCCAAAATGGCAGCCATCGCACCCACACCCTGAGGTACAGCAGTCTGCATGAGTTTGCCACGCAAGTTCACTAGCTTCGCAGCATCACCCAGGCTTAAAGCACCTGATGCAACCAGTGCGCTGTATTCACCCAGTGAATGGCCTGCAAGATATTTCGGTGCTACACCGCCAGATTCCAACCACACGCGCCATAAGGCAATACTTGCAGTCAGCAATACCGGCTGGGTAAATTCGGTTTGATCCAGACCTTCGCCAGTTTGCGCAATCTGCCACAGATCAAAACCGACGGCTTCAGATGCTTCTGCAAATGTCTCGCGAATACTCGCAAACTGTTCTGCAAGCTCAGCCAGCATACCAGCTTTTTGGGAACCCTGACCCGGAAACACAAATGCAGTTTTTGTTGCTGGCGCTGCTTGTTCGAGTGGTGTAGCAGACATAATAAAATCCTTTCATTCAAGAGGTGTGCTTCTTCAATCCTAACAAGAAGACTGACCAATAAGACCACCTAAATCATTGTGGAGCGCAATTTAGCATGTAATCTTGCTGGCGGTAATTGCCAAATACAACAAAAAACCGATACACCTAAAAATCAAAGACAAAAAAAAGGGAGCTAAATGCTCCCATTTTTTCTACTAAGCTTGACGCTTAATACATCACCAATTATTCAGCAGATGCTTTAGCGAATAATTGACGACCACGGTAGATACCATCTTTAGATACGTGGTGACGACGGTGAGTCTCGCCAGTAGCTTGGTCTACAGTTAATGCATTCTCGGTTAAAGCGTCATGTGAACGGCGCATGTCACGGCGAGAGCGACTTTTACGGTTTTGCTGAACGGCCATGATGGCTCCTTACAAAGATCGAAAAAATGGATCAGAACAAATTCGATTGTCTTATACACAAGAGTATAACACAAAAATTAGTTAAGTTTACCCTTCAAAGCAGCCAAAACTTCAAACGGGTTGTCCCGTTTTTCTTCAGCCACTTCTTCTACGGCAGGTTGATGCTTATGTTCACAAAACTCATGTTTAGGCGACAACGGCATCAACAATAACAGTTCATCTTCTATCAGCGCGAGCAAATCAGCGGTCGCCGGTGCATCATAATCACCTTTGGTCGTTGCTTCACTTTCACCTAGGACGATGAAATCAGCATCCTCATCCAAGCGCTCTATCAGTGACTCATCATCCACAAGTGCTAAATGGAACGATGAAACCAGTTCAATTTCTACAGTTTCCAGACAACGCTGGCATTCCATAGGAACTTTTGTTTCAACGTGACCATCTAGCCATGCAATACGATGATAGGCATCCATTGATAGCTTACAGTCTATGTTAATCAATTGATCATCAATTGATCCAACAGCTTCACGAGCGATACGAACAAAGCGGGATAAAGGCAGTTGACCTGACCATTTAAAGCCCTGTTCAGCCCATTTAAACGGCTCAATCTGTGCCGGAAAGGTATTTGCTGACATAATTAAGGCGGCAATTCTACAAATTCATCAGTACTCTGTCAAAGATTAAGATACAATTTTGTACTTATTTCAACAGACCATTTGGGTAACTCAAGTCATGCATCTGTTGCAGCCGCAAACAGAAGTGAATGTTTCATCACTCGTTAGCACAATTCCAAGCCTTGATTCTGACAGTTCAACACAACAAGTGCAACTCTCGCCATGGGCGAATTTATCGTCAGAAGCGCAGCAAGTGGACTGGCTCATCTTACACTTTAATCACTGGTTTTCCCATTTAAATGTCACTTTAGTGCGTGGCGAATTTGAACCAGAATATTTCCCTGCTAGCGCAGACCGTCCTGCCCGGATCCAGTTTGCGCATGGTTTCTTTAATAGCGCTTTGCATGAAATCAGCCACTGGACCATTGCCGGAGACAAACGCCGTCTGCTGCCTGATCTGGGTTACTGGTATGCTCCGGATGGCCGTACTCGCGAACAGCAGGCTTTATTTGAACAGGTCGAAATCAAGCCACAGGCAATTGAGTGGATGTTTGCCCAGGCTTTTGGCCGTAAATTCCGGGTTTCTTTGGATAACCTGACTGGCGACGGCGGTGATGGCGCTAGCTTTAAAGATAATGTCTACGCTCAAGTACAGGCTTATTTTAATGGTACAGCCAAACTTCCACGTGATGCAGCTCGCTTTATGCAATGTATCTGTATCTGCATCAGAGGTGGCAAAAGTTTACAATCTGATGAATTTATACGTGAAATGCTTGATTAAATTACACAAATCTACCTTTTTTATGATTGCCAGATCTTGCCTGAGCGCCACATAATAAGCCATCAGCCCAAGCTTGGAGTAGTCTCTATGCTGCATTTACGCGTACACCCAGACAATCCGCAACCCCGCTTAATCAGTCAGGCAGTGGAACGTATCCGTGCGGGTGATGTGGTGGTCTATCCCACTGATGCGGCCTATGCGATTGGTTGCCAGATTGGGAACAAGAGTGCCATGGAGCGGATTGCGCAAATTCGTGGTCTGGGCCCAAAGCATCAATATGCGATTCTGTGCTGTGATTTGTCCGATATTGCCACTTATGCCAAGGTGGACAATGCCATGTACCGTTTGCTGAAAAATAATACACCGGCTATTACGACCTTTATTTTACCTGCGACCAGCGAAGTCCCGCGTCGGTTGATGCATCCCAAGAAAAAAACCATTGGTCTGCGCATTCCAAATAATCCGGTGTGTCAGATGCTGCTCAAAGAACTCGGTGAACCGTTGTTGACCTCTACCCTGATTTTACCGGGTCAGACTGACCCACTCGATGATCCTTATGATATTGAAATGCAACTGGGCAAACGCATTGATGTGTTTGTAGATAGTGGTTTAGGCACGTTAAGCACGACCTCTATTGTAGATTTATCAGGTGATCATCCAGAAGTGATTCGTCGTGGTATGGGAGATGTCAGCGCCTTTGAATAAATGACGCTTGAGAAATTCCTACAAACATTGAGGGAGTCAGAATGAATGGATTTATTTTATCTCCTACTGAATCAGCATGAATTTTCTGCACAGGATTTGATCTATGCAGAACTGCCTTGGACACTGCAATCCAAGGCAGTTCTGGTCGAAGCACATCCTTCTCCCCATCTCACTATAAATATTGATCATACTGAGTACCAATTTTTCCTGACGTTGGCTCTAGTGAGACAGTTGTTACAGATCTACTCCAACCAAAATGTATGCCTGGCAGAAACTTGCCAACGTATCATTGAATTTGCGACCAAGGAATACAGCCATTCCTCACCATGAAAATCTAAAACAGCATATGGTGAGAGGTTGCAGTTCTATTCTTTTCAATTCGGCAGATATGCAGTGGCTGGCAAAGACAGTTTAGGAATCTGAACTACGTTCATAATGACGAACCGCAATGAAATTTGGACATTGCGATAGCTTCTGTTCATGATGCATGAGCTCTTCACCCAGTTTATTTTTCAGATACACATGAAAAATAATCTGATCCTCTTCCAGTACATTCAGCATCGCTGTACGTGCCTTGGGTTCCATGACTTTAAAGGAGTTGATCGACTCACAAGACATGGCTTGCATATCCAGTTTAATCCGTTCATCCAGCTGATCACCCTCATAAGCCATATGCCGCATGTAAAAACGGATATTGGGATATTGGTCCAGCACACTAAAATCCATTTTCATGGCCTGCATGACAGGTCGGGCCTGTTCCGCAAAAGCTGAAAATCCACCTGATTTCAGCCCTGTGCGTGCTTCATCTTCAAGCTGCATAATCTGATATTTGGGATAAGCCCAAAATCCCCCGAATGCGATCATCCCAATAACAACCAGAATAAGTGGCATGCTTTCTTCACCTTTTTATTGATTTTTGTGATTCTTGACTATTTTTCGAGATTATAGCGGAATTTTCGACCAAAAATTATAGGGAAATATTTTATTAATACTTATTAATTTTATGTTTTTTAATGGGAAATCCGTTTAAAAATCACTCAATATCTGCTGGCTAGCTTATTTCCTCTTTTGAGGAGAATAACTTTATTGATCGAGTTTTTGAAGTGAATCAACTGGCATCATCTACCAGATACGCTTAATTATGAGAGCCAATTTAACGTGAAAATTACTGCTGCATTTCCCGCCCTGTTCTGCCGTTTTTCTCATTGCTATTTTGAAAGAGCTGATAAATTCCATTATTTTTTTAAGTTTTTATGGCTTTGACGGCTTATTTAATTTATTTAAAGTTACTTTTCCAGTACAATGACAACGCTTAATCCTGTGCTTTTCTTTCGATCAGATACCGAAAATCAAGCCTTTGCATGCCTTTGAAAATTCGCGTGGCCTATAATTGTAATGACTCAAATTATCCATAACACTATGGAATCTGCTCCGCACATTCGGGTTCTGGATGAATGGCAGGATACAATTCCAGAGGATCTGTACATTCCTCCAGCGGCATTTGAAATCTTATTAGAACATTTTGAAGGCCCACTCGACTTTTTAATTTACCTGATTCAAAAAAACGGTTTTGACCTGTTACAGGTCGATATCGCGCCGATTGCAGCACAGTATTTGTCTTATATGGACGCGATGAAATCCCTGAACATCGAGCTGACGGCCGACTATATGGTGATGGCGGCCTTACTGGCAGATCTGAAATCACGTTTGCTTTTGCCGAAACCGAAAAGCCTGACTGCGATTGAACAGGATCCAAAACAAGAACTGATTGACCGTTTAGAAAATTATTTAAGAATTAAACAGGCAGCAGAACGTCTGGGCCAGATGCCGATTCTGGAACGTGACACTTTCACCACCAACGTCAGTTTGGGAGACATCCAGCAGCCGAATGAAGGCTATTCAAGCGATTTATTGCGTGATGCCTTGCTTTGTATATTTAACCGTCCTGAACCGGTGATTCATCAGGTGCAACAGGAACCGGTACTGTTAGAGGAACGGATTGCCTATATTGAAAGTCGTATTGAAACTGGCGCAGTGCTCAGTTTTAAGGACTTGTTAAAACCGAGCCAAGGCCGTATGGGTATGGTGGTGACCTTTATGGCAGTGCTGGAACTAACCAGACAACAAAAAATTCAGATTATTGCTACAGGTATTGAAGCCCCGCTCGCAATTCAAGGAGCCAGTCAATGACACTCGATCAAAATACGCTGTTATCTGCAGAAGATAATCTGCATGAAGTCCTGATGCAGCTTGAAGCCATTATTTTTGCCAGTGACACTGCGGTTTCATTGGCTCGTCTGAAAGAAGCTTTTCAGGATCGCTATAGCAAACAGGAATTACGTCAGTATTTACAACAACTTTCCATGCTGATGCATGGCCGTTCGATCGAACTGATTGAAACAGCACAAGGTTATCGTTTTCAAGTACGTGCAAAATATCGTAATATTATTGCACAGACCTGGCCAGAGCGACCGGCTCGCTTGTCGCCTTCATTACTAGAGACACTTGCGGTGATTGCTTATCACCAGCCAGTGACTCGAGCGGATATTGAACAGATTCGTGGTGTTACGAATAACAGTCAAAACCTGCGTACGCTGTTTGACTGGAACTGGATTAAAGAGTCCGGATTTCGTGAACTCCCTGGAAGACCTGCGTTGTTAATGACAACGCCACAATTTTTAAATGCGTTTGGCCTGAATAGTTTGGGCCAATTGCCTCCCCTGCAGGATGCCAAGGAAGCTTTTATGGCCCTCGATGCGAATGCACCGAAGTCATAAATAGGTGAACTGTTGATAATTATTTCTAAGGTTATGCTGTCATGAGTGAAAAGTTGCAAAAGGTGCTTGCACGCGTTGGTTTGGGTTCTCGCCGTTATATGGAAGAAGTCATTGCCGCGGGTCGTGTAAGTGTCAACGGGCAAATTGCCCAAGTGGGTGAACGAATCGAACCAGGTGATGAGCTTCGCATCGATGGTCGTAAAGTTGCCTTCCAGATTGAAGACGAAATCCGTCGTCGTGTCATTATCTATTACAAGCCTGAAGGCGAGATCTGCTCACGTAGCGATCCTGAAAACCGTCCGACCGTGTTTGAACAGCTGCCTGCTATTCCGGGCGATCGCTGGGTGATGGTCGGTCGTCTGGATATTAACTCGACCGGTCTGCTATTGTTCACAAATGATGGCGAACTTGCGAATCGTCTGATGCACCCATCGAATGAAATCGAACGTGAATATGCGGTTCGTGTCATGGGCGAAGTAACACCACAACTGAAAAATAACATGTTGAAAGGCGTAGTGCTGGATGATGGTCCTGCGAAATTTGAATCTTTCTCTGAACTGGGCGGTGACGGGATCAACCGTTGGTTCCAGGTCGTGGTGAAAGAAGGTCGTAACCGTGAAGTACGTCGTATCTTTGAATCACAAGGCCTGAAAGTCAGCCGTCTACTGCGTACCCGTTATGGTACTGTGATTTTGCCACGCGAACTGCGTACCGGTCGCTGGATTGAACTGGATAAAAACGATATCGACAACCTGACCAAAGCTGTGGAATTGAAGCCACGTCAAGGTACAGGCTTGTTTGGTATGGCGAAACGCCGTAACGAGCGTATGCAAGACAAACCGATGGCTGCGCGCCGTGGCGGTTTCTTGCGTCAGCAACGTCGTGACAGTGATGAGCAACCACAAAATAATACTGGCCGTGAGCGTCGTGATGACAATGCTTATGGTCGTCGTGACAGAGCTGAAAACCAGAATGGCACTCAGTTTGTACGTCGTGAAAACCGTCCGGATCAAGGTTTCGGCCGCCGTGAAGAGCGTGATGAAAATGCGCCGCGTCGTCCATACGGTATCAACAAAGGCTTTAAAAAGTTTTAATTAAGATAAATAAAAAAAGTCAGGCACATTGCCTGACTTTTTTATGCCTTATGCATCAGGCACTTTGTGGAATCCCTTGCGGGATAGCACCGATTAAACGCTTGGTATATTCATGCTGTGGAGATTGATACAGTTCATCTGAATTGGCGATTTCCACCAGCTCCCCATGATTCATCACCATGATCTGATCAGAAATATATTTCACTACCGACAAATCATGCGAAATAAAGATATAGCTCAGACCAAATTCATCCTGTAAATCTTGCAGTAAATTCAATACCTGCGCCTGTACTGACACATCCAGCGCCGAAACCGATTCATCACAGATTAAAATCTCGGGTTTTAAGGTCAGGCAGCGTGCAATTGCAATCCGCTGACGCTGACCACCAGAAAACTCATGCGGGTAACGATAAAAAGCCTGTGCAGGCAAGCTGACCCGCTCCAGCAGGTCTAAAGCCATTTGTTTGCGTTCAGCATCATCCTGACCAATCTTGTGAATCTGCATCGGTTCCATCAGGATTTGTCCAACAGTAAAACGTGGATTCAGCGAAGCATAGGGATTCTGGAAAATGATCTGGATTTTACGTTGATACTGGGTAAACTCCTGTTCCGACATGTCCAGAATATCCCGACCCTGAAACAGTGCCTTGCCACCCGTAGCCTGTTGCAGACGCATCAGCAACAAGCCAATGGTGGTTTTACCCGAACCGGATTCCCCGACCAGCCCCAAGGTCTTGCCTTTGGCCAACTGGAAAGAAACCCCTTTTACTGCCTGAAATTCATCTTTGCCAAACAGTCCTTTACGACTATAAAAAGATTTTTTCAGATCCCGTACATCCAGAATAATTTCCTCTCCGCCCTTTAGTCCACGTGAACGTTGCGGAAGCTGAGTATTCAGACGGATATCTTCCAGCCAGGTTGAACCATCCTGTTTCATAAAATCGCTGATCATCGGCAAACGTAACGGACGTTGCGACAATTGTGGACGGCAGTGTAACAAGGCTTTGGTATACATGTCCTGAGGCCGGTCCAGCACCTCCCGAACCGGACCCTGTTCACGGATTTCCCCATGGCGCATCACAATCACCTGATCGGCAATTTCACCAACCAATGCCAGATCATGGGTAATAAACAGCATCGACATCTGGCGACGCTGACGCAGCGATTCCAGCAAGTCCAGAATCTGCTTTTGAATAGTCACATCCAGAGCTGTGGTCGGTTCATCTGCAATCAATAGTTTAGGTTCACAGGCAATGGCCATGGCAATCATGACCCGTTGCTGCTGTCCACCGGAAAGCTGCCCCGGATAGGCATCAATTTTAGTTTCTGGCGCAGGGATCCCCACTTCTTTGAGCAGTTCCAGGGTACGTTGCCGCGCCTGTTTTTTATTCATGCCCAAATGTAGTTGCAGGATTTCTGCAATCTGCATGCCTACCGTAAATACCGGATTTAGCGAAGACATCGGCTCCTGAAAAATCATGGCAATGTCTTTGCCACACATCTGGCGCATTTCACGGGTTTTAAGCTTGAGCAGGTTTTTCCCTTCAAAGATGATCTGGCTATCTTCTGAAATACGTGCGCTTTCTGCCGGAAGCAGGCCCATAGTGGCGAGGGAAGTGACCGACTTGCCACTCCCCGATTCGCCTACCAGTGCAACCGTGGTATTGGCCGGAATCTCGAAAGAAACTCCTTTTACGGTTTCAATATATTCTTTATTTTCACCTTTAAAACTGACTCGCAGATTTTCTACGCGAAGTAGCGCAGGTGCTGTGCTTGGAGTGATTTCAGACATCGTTGCGCTCCTATTTCAGTTTTGGATCTAATGCATCACGGAGTGCATCGGTAAACATCGAGAAAGCAGTTACCAATACCGCCATGGCGATTGAGGCTGCCGCCAGTTGCCACCATTTACCCAAAATCAGCTCGCTTTGTGCTTCATTTAGCATACTGCCCCATGACACTACCCCGATAGGCACACCGAAACCGAGGAAGCTCAAAATGACTTCGGACTTGATAAATGCCACCACCAGAATAGACATCTGTACCAGGGCAATATGGCTGACATTGGGAAAAATATGGACAAACATACGACGCATATTACTCACGCCAATCGCCTTGGCAGCCAGCACATATTCACGTGCCTTATGCTTCATGTATTCAGCACGAACCAAACGGAAGACCCCGGTCCAGCCAGTCAGACCTAAAATCAGGATGATTGATAAAATACCTTTCTGCTGTAACACTGCGGCAATGGCCAAAACCAGCAACAGATAGGGAATCGAGGTAAAGATATTATAGAACCAGTTTAGGACATCATCGACCCAGCCACCAAAGTAACCTGCTATTGCACCCAGTGCAGTCCCAATCAGTACAGCGACAAAAGCTGCAATCAGTCCAACCAGAATCGAGGTTTCAGCCCCCTTAATGGTTTTCTGTAAAACATCCTGACCCCATTTATCGGCGCCAAAGACCAGACTTTGCTTGAGTTCCCCACTTTCATCCATAAGCTGGCCGCCGAGCTCCTGATTAATGGCCTTCATGTCTTCTGCCAGCGGATCGACCACTCCATAATAATCGATGCCTGCACCTGCACCCTGCTCAGCAGCAATTTCAGCATTCAATTCAGCAATGACATCTTTTAAAGGATCAACTGGATTGACCGGTAAAGGCACAGATTCCGTGCCCTGCTCTGTATCAGATGCAACCGGAACTGGCGCTGCACTGATAAAACTCGGCGGTGCATAGCTGACCGCCACTTCTTTATTCCAGTCTTTGGCAATTAGGCCGCTCATTGACAGTACCAGCAGCAGCAGATAAAACAGCACCACATACAGGGAAAACATGGCAATCCGGTCACGTTTCAAACGGCGCATGGCCAGTTGCCATAATCCTGTTGAAGCCGATTCAGGTACTGCTTCAGCCGCTTGTTCTTTTTTAAATATCGCACTCAGCATAATTCACCTACTTCAACTGTACACGCGGATCGACCCATTTATAGATCAGATCGGCAATCAGGTTGAATATCATGGTCGCAGCAGCAACATAGACCGTAATGGCTTTAATCACAGGAAAATCGGAACGTTCTACCGCAATAATGACTTCACGGCCAATTCCAGGAATACCAAAAAAACGTTCAATCAGGAAAGCACCGATCAGCAGTGCCGGAAGTCCTGCCATGACATCGGTAATAATCGGAATCGAGGCATTGCGCAAGACATGCACGCCCATGATACGGTTTTCACCCAGGCCTTTGGCACGCGCAGTACGTACATAGTCCTGATTGACTTCATCCAGTACGAAACTACGATACAGGCGTAGTGTTGGTGCAATACTTACCACCAACATAATCAGCACAGGTAACAAGGCATATTTGAAAAGATTATCGGCGAAATTATCACTCCAGCCCTGTACCGGAAACCAGCTCAATTCATAAGCCAGGAAATACTGGAACACGATGATGTATACCAGAATACTGATCGACATACCGATCGTACACAGCATCATGATCATGCGATCAGTCAAAGAACCACGAACCGAAGCCACCCCCAAAGCCAAAATGATAGAAATAATAGTTTGCAGAATGGTCAGTGGAATCAAAATGGTCAGTGAGGGCCCCAAACGGGTAGTGATAATCTGTGCCACCGACTCCCCGGTGCTCCAGCTCACCCCATAATCAAAGGTTAAAATCTGCTTGATAAAGATCCAGAGTTGTACGTAATACGGTTGATCCACACCCAGTTGCTGACGGATGTTTTCAATCTGTTCCGCATTGGCCATTTTACCGGCCAGAATATAGGCAGGGTCTCCGCCTACCCAGTTAAACAGCAGGAATATCAGCAAAATCACCCCGAGCATGGTCGGGATCATTTGCCAAAGCCGTCGAATAATATATGCCAGCATCGCTTGTCTTCCTTAATTTTTTCCAGAGATTTCATTAAAGAAAGCTTTGCTGTCCGGATCACGACCCAAGAAGTCTTTCACCATTTGCTCGCCATGCTTTTGACCACCTTGAGCCAGGACCGTATTGCGATAATGCGCACCGACTTTCTTGTCCATCAGCTGATCGCCAAAGGAAGAAAGCATATCCAGGGCAATGACCTCAGACCACATATAGCTATAGTAACCTGCCTGATAGCCGCCCATCAGATGCCCGAACTGTCCCGGGAACTGCTGACCGTTAACATAACCCAAGGCAGTTTTACCTTCCATATCCTGCCAGAGTTTTAAAGGCTCAATGTTTTTTGCATCTTTACCATGCAAGGCCATATCATATTGGGCATATAAAGCCTGACGGGCATAATGCAGGCCTCGGCCGTAATTCTTCACATTCTTTAAGCGCTCGGTCATGGCAGCATCCACCCGAGGACATGCTGGCTCACAGTAATCTGCTACTTTTGACAAGGTTTCCAGACGACGTGCCCACTCTTCGTACATCTGTGACGGCGCTTCAACAAAGTCACGCTCTACCGAAGTACCAGATTGTTCTGTATAGCGGGTTTTCGATAGAATCCCGTGCAAGGCATGACCCATTTCATGCACAAAGGTTTCCAGTTCGTTGCTGTTCAAGCCCTTACGGTTAAAATTGGTCACCAGTACCGATACCGGACGACGCTGATTCAGGGTACTGCCGCCATAAGCTCCCCAGACAGCTGCATGCCCATATTTGCCTTCACGCGGGTATTTATCGACATATAATCCGCCCAGAAATTCGCCCGTAGCTTTGTCATGTACCGCATAATATTCCACTTCATCATGCCAGGCCTTAACTTTCACCGGCTTGAACTCAATGCCATAGAGTTCCGAAGAAATAGCGAATAACCATTTTTGCGATGCTTCTGTCGGGAAATAATCCCGCAATTTTTCCTGGTCTACCTTGTATTTGGCCTGACGCAGTTTTTCACTCCAGTAACCCTGATTCCAGCGTGTAATTTCTGCTTTCTCTAGT
This sequence comes from Acinetobacter sp. YH12226, assembly GCF_013417805.1. Taxonomy (GTDB): domain Bacteria; phylum Pseudomonadota; class Gammaproteobacteria; order Pseudomonadales; family Moraxellaceae; genus Acinetobacter. Next base: position 26,397 of record NZ_VPDG01000013.1, read on the forward strand.
GGAACTTTTAAAGTTTCAGCCTTGAACTGGCGTAATTGTTCTACATCCTGCTTTTCTAGAGGTGCAACTTTGGCATAAACCTCATCCAGAAAACCTTTCACTGCTTCCGGAGTTTTGGCCATGCGGAATTCAAGTGCAGAATGGGCATAGCTTTCCTTGTCAAAAAGTTGTGCCATTTCATAACGCAGATCAATGGCCTTTTTCATGAATTGCAGGTTTTGTTCGGTCCCGCGACGCGTGTAAGCGGTCTGGTAGCGTTTGCGTGCTTCATCATTTTCTGCCAGCTCCATAAAAGGCTGATATTCCGGATAATCAAAGCCAAGCAGATAATCACCCTTTTCATTTTTCTTTAAATTTGCGATGTAACTTTCTGGCAGGCCTTTCATTTCAGCTGGAGTAAATTCAACCTTTTCAGGGTTATCCCGCACATTTTTGGAAAAGTCCTGTCCCAGTTTGGTACTTTCTTCAATAATTTCTTTCAATCGTTTCTGTTTTTCTGTACTGAGTTGTACCCCGGTGTTTTCAAACTGCTCCAGAATATCTTCTAAAAATTTCTGATCAATCGGATCACTGGCTTTCAGTTTTTTGAACTGTCCATACAGTTTCGGATTCTGATACAGGGTGGTCTGGTATTTGCTGATTTTAAGTTCACAGTCATCGGCTGCCTGACGCAATACAGGATCCGGATCGACATTACTGTACAGCCCTACTGCTGCACCGAAATCCCGGGCTTTGGCATGCAACTCATCCCATTCAGCCAGATAAGGCCCTGCCTTGGCTTTATTTTTAATTTTCTTATTTTCAAATATCTGGATATCTTTTTGCATGGAGGCCAGACTGGCATCACATAAAGACGGAATTTCTGCAGCCTTGAATAATGGCAGCAGCTGTACTTGGGTATCTGCCGCTACACCTTGATATCCCCCCATCATCATTAAACATAAGGTACTTAATTTTAAAGATTTTGATTTCATATTCATCTCCAGATTTTTTCTTACTTTTTCGTATTAATATCGATATACATCCATTCTGAAGACAGAATCGGATGGGACTTATGTCCAATAATTTGGGGTTGGGTCAAAGCGTTACGGTAGGTGCTATAGAGCATCAGGGTCGGCATGTTGACTTCTAGAATTCGGGTCATTTTGCGGTAGAGCAGATCACGCTCCGGTCCAGGCGGCATGCTCTGGGTTTGTTCGTATAGACGGTCGAATTCAGGATGCTTGAAACAGGCATTGTTGGTGACATTGACATTCTTGCCATAGAACAACTGCATAAAGTTGTCAGCATCCGGATAATCGGCAATCCATGCAGAACTCTTAAACATGGTTTTACATTGCTTTTCCAGCTTGATGCCTTCAGCGAATGGCATGGCCTTACTGGTCAGCTGAATATGGATACTGTCCAGGGTCTTTTTCCAGAATTCACCCTGCTGCTGGCCCCGACTGGTATTCCCAGTAATCAGTTCAATCACCAGAGGTTTACCTTCAGGCGTCTTTCGCCAGCCATCTGCACCGATCTTGTAGTTATAGCGGTCGAGCAACATGTTGGCTGCTTTGACTGAATAGGGAATACTGCTTTTATAGGACGGTGAATAGCCTGCTACTCCTGGGGGAATAGGCATATGCAGTTTTGCGCCATCTCCCTTAAGTAATACATTGATCATATTTTCTACAGAAAATGCCATCGCCATGGCACGACGTAAGGCAATTTTTTCTGGTGCGAAACCACCCACGACCGGGTTTTGCATATTCCAGTAATGGTAACTAATGGAGGGCTCTAAAATACGTGACAGCTTCACTCCCTGCTGGGCCAGCTCAGGCTTTAATTTATCACCATCGAGGGCTTGTACGACGATATCGCCCTCAATTTCGAGCAGGTCCAGTTCATTCTTCTTAAATGCCAGCATCCGGGATTGCGCTTCTTCAATAACACGCACATCAATAGTGCCGATTTGAGGCATTTTTTTGCCCTGCATGGCTTTTACAATGGCATGATCTTCTGCACCACTGGCTTTAAAGTCCCAGACAAAACCACGATAAGCTGGATTTGGTTTTAAGATAATCCGTGAGCCTGGTGTCCAGCGGCTAAGCACATAAGGACCAGTTCCCACTGGCCTATTCATGACCCAACCCGCCTTGTCTTTATATTTTTCAATCACTTCACGAGCTACCGCAGCGGCCGGCCCATGTGCTAGCAACATCGGAAAGTTCTGATCCGGATTATTCAGCTTTAAGACCAAGGTATAGCGGTCTGGGGTCTGAATACCTTCAAACGGATTTTCATAGGCTTTGCCATTTTTTTTGGTTAGGGCCATCCATGCGTCCAGCCCCTTAATTCGGCCATCCAGCAACCAGCTGTTCGGTGAATGCAGCTTTGGGTCCAGTAGACGTTTCAAGCTATAGGCATAGTCATACGAGGTCAGTTCACGTTTTTTACCGCCGAAGACCGGATCATCGGCAAAGTAAATACCCTTTTTGATTTTGATGGTATAAGTCAGGCCATCCGCACTCACTTGAGGCAGACTGACTGCAGTCAATGGCACTAATTTTGCCGGCGAGGCCAGATAATCATAGGTAAATAAGGTCTCAAAAATCGCGGCATTAATCTTGGCTGAATAACGGTCATGGATATAACCCGGATCAAAACCGGTTTCAGCTGCCAGAAATACTGTTTTTAAAACCTTATTCGGGTTGGCAGGATTGCTGGCCCATGTCGGTGCACTCCCTGCCATCATCAAACCGGCCATTAGCACCCCATTGGCCAGTTTTTTTAAAGTATTTTTATTCACATTCATACTGGTTCTTAATCTTCTCAGGTTATTTTTTAACAGGTTCAATATCCATATATTGCCAAACTGCTCTGGTCACCGGATGAGCCTTAAAGCCCTGTACATGCGGATGAATCAACCAGTTACGTATACGGGTATTGTGCAGAATCCATGGATTATCGGCTTCCATCTGACGGTTCATCTGCTCATAATATGGCGTCCGCTGCTGCGGCGGCAGCTTCATCGCGGTCTGGTACAACGCGTCATAGGCTTTTGAGGTATAGCAACTCAGGTTGCCTTGCTGCGCATTTGGCCCATACAGTAACTGGGCAAAGTTTTCCCCTTCCGGATAGTCCGCAATCCAGGCTCCTCCCCACATCATATGTTTGCATTGGGTGGCTTCTTTTAAATTGTCAGCAAAATTACTGACCTTGAACTCAATTCGTACCCCGATCGCATCCAGATTCTTTTTCCATAATTCTGCAGAAATCACCGAAGAGCTTGAGCTGGTTGAATTCATTTTTAGTGTCAAAGGCTTGCCATCAGGCAAGGTGCGGTAACCATCAGCGCCTTTCTTATAGCCAAAGCGGTCAAGCAGTTTATTGGCCAGTAATGGGTTATAAGCAATACTGCTTTTATACTTCGGATCATGTCCCCCCACTCCCTCTGGCAAAATCATTTCAGCTTTATCGGCATGACCTTTGTACAACTGCTGGATAGCTTCTTTCTGGTTATAGGACAAGGCGAGAGCACGACGTAAGGCAATTTTTTCCAGTGAATTTCCACCAATTAACGGATCACGCATATTCATGATGGTATAGGTAATTTCCGGTTCTTTATTCGGATAATGCAGGATGCCTTTTTTCTTGTATTCACTTTTCAGCTGCTTATTTTCCAGTGCCTGTTCGGCACCGCTCGCAGTGAGTTTGTCATAGTCCAGTTGTCCAGACTTTAAAGCCAGCCAGCGAGACTGTTCTTCTTCAATAATACTGATTTTGACCTTGCCAATTTGCGGCATCTGCTTGCCTTGCATGGCTTTGACAATACGTTGATCCCATTCGGAACCATCGCCCTTAAAGTTCCAGACAAAACCGCGATAATTCGGGTTGGCAGTCAGTTCAATACGGCTACGCGGCACATATTTGTGTAACTGATACGCCCCTGTTCCAACCGGATGCTGACCTGTCCGATGACCATAATGTTCGATCGCTTCCCGTGCGGTACCACTAAAAGCAACATAGGCCAGAATATATGGAAAATTCAGATCGGAACGGGTCAAGGTGATTTGTAAAGTATATTTATCTAGTGCTTTTAAACCGGGAATAGGCGCATCGTAGTTGAACTTGCCAGTTTTTTTAGCCTGCTGGATGACCTGATCTGCCCCAAGAATTTTTCCCTCAATAAAAGAAAAAGACGGAGAATGATTTGTGGGATCCATGATCCTTTGCATGGAGTAGATATAATCACGTGCCACCAGTTCACGCTTCTTGCCCTGAAATACAGGATCAGGACTAAAATAAATTCCTGGCTTGATTTTAAAGGTATAGACTTTGCCATCCTGTTCAACCTTGGGTAAGGATTCGGCGGTATTTGGTACCAGAATTGCCGGCCGCGCCAGATAGTCATAACGCAATAAAGGTTCAAAAATGGCTTCAGCAACGCTACCACTATAAAAATTATAGGTTTTGACCATATCAAAACCATCATCAGGTGCTTCGAAAGCCAAGTTTAAAACTTTATCCGGATGTGCAGATGATTTTGCCCAAGAGGCTTGCCCCGTAGTCATGGCCAAGGCCAAAATTGTCATGCTGAAAAGTGCTGATTTCAAATTTGTACCTATTCTTGATCTTGAAGTTTTATTGCTATAGGAAGTCTTTAACACATCATCCCATATTTGCTTCAATGGATGGGTCAAAGCTGGACAGATGGAATAAAATGAACAAAGCGAATTTCATGCCATCCTCGAAAAATAACGATTTTTTCCTGTTATTAACTCAAAAAAGCTTATTTTTATTAATCATTTAAAACATTATCAATAACATAATATTTTCCATGAATCATTAATTTAATATTTATTCTTAAAATCTAGCTCCAAGCCTAGTCTGCACAAAAATAACTCAACCCTGTTTCATCTTATTGCACTATTGTATACCTTTAGGTAAACAATAAATAAACACAAGTACTTGTATTATAAATAATTTATTTTAAAAAAATATTATATATTTTATGTAAAAATTATGCACCATGATTAAACTTTATTCAATTTCTCTTTCAGTTTTAGATTCCTTTCTTATTCATTAAATATTTATTTTTTACTTTCTCATGGTTTCCTATAGAGACTTTCTTCAGATTTTAAACCCCACTCTCTTAATTTTTCTTCATCAAAACTTAGTAAATCTCCAAAAAAATCAAATTAAATATAATTTTTTCAATCACTTAATATTTTTTAAAATTAATAATTTATAAGTTGGCATTCGCTTTGCTTAAGTCCTCCCAGCACTACTTCACATAACAAAAGGGTGAAAATTACGATGAAAATAAACAAACTAGTCGGATCTATGGGGGCTCCAACAGTTGGCAAGACAATACTCAAGTTAAGTACGCTTACCTTAAGTATGATGTGCTTGTCTTTGGCACATGCAGCTGATGAACCAGAAAACTCTGCCGCTCAACCTACCAAGGTTCAAAAAGTGACAGTGACAGGTTCATCTATTAAAGGAGTAGCTGCACAAAGTGCATCTCCTATTACTGTGCTTAAAGTCGAAGATCTGGTGAATCAGGGGGTCACCACGGTTGAAGAAGCAATTAATAAAGTAAGTGCTAACCAAGCTGGTTTTGCTGTTTCTCAAAATATTGGTAAAAGTAATACTTCAGGTTCTTCTGCCAACCTGCGTGGGATTGGTACTGATAAGACCTTAGTTTTATTAAATGGGCGTCGTTTGGCTAACAGCCCATTTAGTACTTCTGAAGTTAACCTGAATATTATTCCGCTCGCGATGGTTGAGCGAATCGAGATTCTGCGTGATGGTGCTTCTGCAGTATATGGTGCAGATGCAATTGCCGGCGTAATTAACTTTATTATCAAAAAGGAATACCAAGGTTTCGGTATTTCTGGTGGACTGCAAGCACCTGAAGAAAAGAATGGCGACAAATATGATGTCTCTATTTTCGGTGGTTATGGTGATCTGGATGAACAAGGTTTCAACGTTTACGGTGTAGTAGATTATCGTACTTCTGACATGATCATGGCCAAAGATCGTAAAGTCAGCCGTCGTGGTGGTTTAATTCCAGAGTTGAACATGGCGATCGGTTCAAGTGCCGGCTTCCCTGCCAACCTTTTAGATTCAGGTGTAGGTGTAGTTAACCCTTATATCAATCAAAACTGTAATAATGCACCAAATATGTTTGTATCTGGTACACGTTGCCTGTTAAACACTCAAGCACTCATTGGTATTACTCCAGAAGAAGAAACTTTTTCAGCTCTAGGTAAAGGTACCTTCAAATTAACCGATTCATTAAATGCGGTTGCTGAATATATTTATACTGAAAGTAAAGTAAAAACCTCGATAGCACCTGATGTATGGGGAGGTAGTCTTTCTATTCCAAATACCAGCAAATATTATCCAGGCAACGGCATTACACCAGACATCGCTGGTCTGGTAGATCCAAGAGCAGCACTTTATTTACGTTCACAATCAGGTAACCGTGTTTCTCAATCAGAAAATGAATCAAACCGCTTTTTTGCAGGGATTGAAGGTGAAGTCTACGGTTGGGATGTAAATGGTGGCGTTACTTATGCCAAAAGTGAAGCAACTGATAATTTCGTCAGTGGTTACCTGAATCAAAGTTTGGTTCAAGCCGCACTTAATGATGGCACCTTAAACCCATTTGGTCCTCAGGCCGCTGCAGATGCTGGGAAATGGTCTACTTTTGATGTGGCAGGCCCAACAAATATGGCAAGTCTGGATTCTACCACTATAGATTTCACCGTCAGCCGTCCAATCTATGAACTACCTGCAGGTGAAGTTGGATTTGCCTTGGGTGGTAGCTACACCACTCAGGACTGGGAAGCCAAGGTGAATGCCGATCTTGTTCGCCAGGTTCCAGGTTCTGGTATTGATCCAAATAAACCATCAAGTTCAGGTGACCGTGATATTACTGCGGTGTTTACTGAATTACATGTACCGATCTTACCGACTCTAGAAGCTCAACTTGCGGCACGTTATGATGACTATAGTGACTTTGGTGATACTTTCAATCCAAAAGTATCCCTACGTTGGGAACCGGTTAAAGAGTTAATGTTCCGTAGTTCTTATAGTACTGGATTCCGTGCCCCAAGTATGTGGGAAATCAACTCTTTACAAAGTGAAACCAATACTAGCACTAACTTCAATAACCCACGTTTTTGTGATGCTAACGGTCAACCGACCAGCACCCAATTTGCAGACCAATGTGGTATGCAGTTCAAGCGTAAACAAGGTGGTAACCCAGACTTACAGCCAGAAGAATCAACCTCTTTTACAGCCGGATTCGTATATGAACCAATCAAGAATCTGGTATTCACCGCTGATTACTACAATATTGACATTGAAGGTTTAGTCAGCTCAGTTACTCCTAATGACATTTTTAATGACCTTGATCGCTATGGCAATCTGATCGTTTACGCTCCAGATGGTCGTATCCAGTATTTAAATACAACTCTACAAAATATGGGTGGATTAAAAACTGAAGGGATTGACCTCAGCCTGAACTACTTAAGCCCAATGACAGCAACAGGCCGTTTTGGTTTTGGGATTGATGGTACCTATGTCATCAAAATGGATGAGCAAGAAGAACCAAACGGTGAATGGGAAGGGCTCGTCAGCATCTATGATGATCCTGCAGTCGTCCGCTGGAGACATATTGCCAATATCAACTGGTCTTATGAAGACTGGAAAATGAGACTAGAACAACAATATATCCGTGGTTATGAAGACTTTTCTCAAGAACGTGATGTAAGTGCCTATACGCTTTATAACTTTGCAGGCACCTATAGCGGATTCAAGAATTTAGAGCTAACTGCAGGTATTCGCAACATGTTTGATGCAGAACCACCTGCTTCTGATGCAACCAACAATGCTCAATATGGCTATGACCCTCGTCACGGTGATCCAATGGGCCGTACCTACTTCCTACGTGGTACTTATAAATTCTTTTAATTAATTACTTCGCAAACACTGCTGCCAAGCGGTGTTTGCGGTTTTCCCCGTTTAATTTTAGCCAAACAAAAAATAATGCTGCCTGTAACTAAAAAAATTTTCTCATCAGTGCACTATTTCCTGTTTGTCTTAAATTCTAGGAGTCATGATGGGCACAAAGTTTGAAGACTTAGAAAAAAACTCCGCCAAAAAACTGACTGGTATTGGGGTCGTTGTTTTTTTGCATATCCTGGTTGGCCTGGTACTCATGGCTGGTATGGCAAAAGACATTATTAAACCGACGGAACAGCCAGTTGAGCTAATGATTATTCAAGATATTAAGCCGCCTGAACCTGAGCCACCAAAAGAAACACCACCTGAACCACCAAAAATCGTGGAAAAAGTGGCACAAGTGCCTGAGGTGAAACCGGTTGAAAAAGTCGTTCCTGTACAGAAAACACTTCCAACACCAACCCAACCGACAACTGTTGCAGTACCTACTCCCGTTGCAGCGAGTCCTTCACCAAGTCCGGTAGCAGCACCGGCTCCAGTAGTCGCAGCCGCTCCAGCCCCAGCTCCTCCACCCACTGGTGTCACTCGTGGTGTTTCACAAGGTGAAGCAGGTTGTAAACGCCCAGACTATCCACGTGATGCACTAATGAATGAAGAGCAAGGTGAAGTTCTGATCTCTGTTTATGTAAATACCACCGGCAAGGTCCAAGATGCCAAAGTGAAAAAGTCGAGCGGTAGTCGTGCGCTGGATCGTGCAGCATCCAAGGCCTTCAGTTTATGTACTTTCAAGCCGGCAATGAAAAATGGCGAACCGCAAGAATCTTGGTATGACATTCCATATGAATTTGTCCTTGACTAACAGATACAACAGATAAAGAAAAAAATCAGGAGATCTATGATGAAAAAATCACTAAAACCTTTAAAAAACATGACTGCTGCTGGTGTGATTGCCATGAGCACTTTATTGCCCCTGCAAGCAGTTTTTGCCGAACCGTCTGCTACGCCAACCAGTACCGTAACGGATACAGCGGCAACACCAGCGACAGCGGCTGAACCGACGCCTCCAGCACCTGCTGCGGCTGAAGAACCTGCTCACAATCCTTATGGTCTGGAAGCCATGTGGAAAGAAGGTGACATGGTATCTAAAGTCACCCTGTTCATTCTGGTCATTATGTCGATCGGTACCTGGTACATCATGATCAGCAAATGTTTACAGCAAAGTAAGATCCGTAAGCAAGCCAAGGAAGCTGAACACCAATTCTGGGAATCATCTTCTCTAGATAATGCAACCGAGAATCTGGACGAAGCCAGCGTCTACCGTTTTATTGCGGAAAAAGGGATTAAATCAACTAAAAATCATGGCGGTACACTACTTGAGCGTATTGATTTCAATACCTGGGTCACTATCTCAATTTCCCGTGCGATCGACAAAATCCAGAACCATCTGAGTGGTGGTCTAGCCTTCCTTGCGACAGTCGGTTCTACCGCACCTTTCGTTGGACTTTTCGGAACCGTTTGGGGGATTTACCATGCACTGACTGCCATTGGTGTTTCAGGGCAAGCATCCATTGATAAAGTTGCCGGCCCGGTTGGTGAAGCACTAATCATGACTGCAATCGGTCTTGCGGTCGCGGTTCCTGCGGTACTCGGCTACAACTGGTTGACTCGCCGTAATAAAGCAGTCATGGAAGAAGTCCGTACCTTTGGTTCTGATTTACACGCAGTATTACTCAGCGGTGAAATTACGACCAATAATCCTGTTAATCGTGACGTGAAGTAAGAGTGAGGTATCAGCCATGGGAATGATGGTCAATTCAAACGACAGCGATGATGAGGTAATTGGAACCATTAATACCACCCCTTTGGTTGATATTATGCTGGTTCTGCTCATTATCTTCCTGATTACTGTACCGGTTGCCATTCATACCGTACCTGTCGATCTGCCCGAAGAAAGAAATGTACTGTATGAAACCAAGCCAGAAAATGTTCAGCTGGCTGTCAATAAAACTGGCGATATTTTCTGGAACGAAATTTATATTGCAGATAAAACAGTTTTACTGAGCCGTTTACAGGCAGAAGCACAGAAACGTCCGCAGCCTGAAGTGCATATTCGTGGTGATCAGTTAACACCTTATGAAGCAATTGATCAGGTGATTAGTACCACCCAACAGGCCGGTATTGGCAAAATTGCTTTTGTCACCACTCCGCCCGCTACACCTTAAGCACAAAGAAGGATTAAGTTTATGGGTATGAATGTTGGTTCAAATCAAGACGATGATGTGATGTTAGATGTCAACATGACCCCATTGATTGATGTCATGCTGGTCTTGCTGATTATGTTTATTATCACAATTCCTTTGCCGAATAACTCGATTAATATCGATCTACCGAATGGAACGCCTCCTGTAACCGATGAAAAACCGCCTGAGCTGGTGGAATTACGTCTGGATGCACAAGGTAAGATTTTCTGGAATGAACAGCCGGTAGCAAATACCCAAGCTCTGGAAAACTTATTCAAGACAGTAGCGCAAAAAGCGGATCAGGATCAGATTAAAATCAAGGCGGATCGTGCCACTGAATATAAACATATCGCTATGGTCATGGCGGCAGCTCAAAGGCTGGAGGTCAAAAAAATTGGCATTATGAGTAATAACAACTAAGTATTTTCAAGATATAAAAAACCCAGCATGTGCTGGGTTTTTTATTCATTCGGTTTTACATCTGTGACTGAATATAATTTTGCAAACCAATCAGTTCGATTAAACGCAATTGTTTTTCTAGCCAGTAAGTATGGTCTTCTTCGGTATCCGACATTTGCTGGCGTAACATATCACGGCTGATATAGTCACCTTTCTCTTCGCACAGTTTGATGCCCTGCGCCAGTTTTTCCCGCACATGATATTCAAGTTTTAGATCAGCTTTCAGGCAGCTCACCACATCCTCGCCAATCTCAACGTCATCGCGCTGCATGTTTGGCGTTCCTTCAAGGAACAGAACACGACGGATAATCGCATCCGCATGCTGGGACTCTTCTTGCATTTCGTGATCAATACGTTCAAAGATTTTGGTCAATCCCCAATCTTCATACATACGAGAGTGAATCAAGTATTGGTCACGAGCAGCCAGTTCGCCACCGATCAACATATTTAAATAATCTACGACTTCTGGATTTCCGCGCATTTGAATAACTCCCTACCTGTATTTTGCTATTATGGCGAAAAGCGATTGAATTTGCAAAGCTTAACCATGGTTAAATATTTGATTTTTATATAATTAAAATGAGAAGTACTTGCATTTACACTTCGTTCTTAATGAAATCCCATTTATAAAACAACACTTTGCATTTTCATTACGCTTGGCAATAACCTAAAACCGGCAAATAAACACATGCGTTAAAATTTGTAAATCTTAATTTTGACCAGACAGATTCATTCTTTTTGTATAAACATCACTGCATTGGCGTACTTCATGCTTAAATTTCGCTTATCATTCACACAAATTTAAAACAACAACGGTTCCGATATGACACATCCACAAACAACAGCGCCTGTTCTGGTTACCGGTGCATCGGGTTATATTGCCAGCTGGGTCATCCAGAAATTACTCACGCAAGGCTATACTGTACATGCCACGGTACGTGACCTAAATAAAAGTAAAAGCTTTGCCCATTTAGAAAAAATTGCCGACAGCACACCGGGAACTCTCAAGTTATTTCAGGCCAATTTATTAAGCCCAGGTTCTTTTGATCAGGCGATGCAAGGTTGTGAAATTGTCTTTCATATGGCCTCACCTTTTGTGGTCACCAACTATAAAGATGCAGTCAAAGATATTATCGAACCTGCGGTGTTAGGCACTGAAAATGTACTGAATAGTGTCAATCAGACTGAATCAGTGAAACGCGTGATCGTCACATCGAGTATCGCATCCACCTATGGCGATGCCATTGATATTCTACAAACTAAAAATAACAGTTTTGATGAATCACACTGGAATACCACCAGTTCGGCCACGCATCAGCCTTATCCTTATTCCAAAGTCATGGCAGAGCGTAAAGCCTGGGAAATGGCTGAAGCACAAGATCGCTGGGATCTAGTCTGTATCAATCCTGCACTGGTTTTTGGTCAATCCTTAACCCCAAATACCCAATCTGGCAGTGTAGAAGTCCTGCAACAGTTTGCCAACGGCATGACCCTGCTTGGCGTTCCACCGATGTGGAATGGCGTGGTCGATGTTCAGGATGTCGCTGAAGCGCATATCCGTGCTGCGTTTAATCCGCAAGCGCATGGCCGTTATATCATTTGCAGTGAAAGCTTGAGCCTGCTGGAAATGGGCCAAATTCTGCGGGCGCATTTTGGTAATAAATTTCCGTTCCCACGCAATCAATTGCCGAAGGCAGCTTTCAAACTGTTCGGGCCTGTAGCAGGTTTTAGCCGCAAATTTGTAGAGCTAAATATGGGTTATCCAATTTTCTTTAATGCCCAGAAAAGTAAAAATGAGCTCGGCATTGAGTATCGTCCGGTGAAAGAAAGTCTGGTTGAACATTTCCAGCAGCTACTCGATGATGGTGTTGTGAAAAAATATATTCCTTAATCTTTTTATGCAAAAAGCCACCCGAAGGTGGCTTTTTTAACTCTTATTCTTTCATGAAATGTGCAGAGATTTAGGCTTCAAGCTGACCATAGTCTTGCATCAAGCCAATAAACTGTTGTTCATTGATCACTGGAATACCAAGTTTTTCTGCTTTATCCAGTTTTGAGCCAGCTTTTTCACCCGCAACCACACATTTGGTTTTGCTGGATACACTGCCACTGACTCGTGCACCTAAGGCTTGCAATAACTGGGTTGCATCATCTCGTCCCATACTGCTTAAAGTCCCGGTGACCACCCAGCTTTCGCCGTTTAACGGCTGACGAGTCGGTGCGATCGGTGCATCCCAGTGAATACCGGCAGCCAGTAAACGATCCAGAACTTCCAGATTATGCGGTGCCTGAAAGAAATCCAGAATCCATTCCGCAGTGATATCACCTACATCCGGAGTTTTCTTTAAAGCCTCCAGATCGGCCTGACGCAAGGCATCCAGCGTCTGGAAAGTATTGGCCAGCATCCGCGCCGTAGTTTCACCCACCCCACGAATACCGAGTGCATAGATAAAAGCAGCCAGTGTGGTCTTTTTACTGTTTTCAATGGCATCCAAAAGATTCTGAACCGATTTGGCGCCCATCTTTTCAATACCGAGCAAAGTCTCACGATGTTCATGCAGATGGTAAATATCTGAGACATCTTTTAAAAGATTTAGATGTAGCAGTGACTCTACCCAGCGATCACCCAGCCCTTCGATATCCATAGCTTTACGCGAAACAAAGTGACGAATGGCCTCAATACGCTGCGCGGCACAATACAGCCCACCCGAACACCGTGCCAAGGCTTCGCCTTCCGGCATGACCACGGGTGAATCACAGACTGGGCATTGCTCAGGTAAATGCACTTCGACTGCATCAACCGGGCGAAATTCCGGCCAGACTTTTTCCACCTTAGGAATTACATCGCCACTACGATAAACACTGACGGTATCACCAATACGTACATCCAGACGGTGAATTTCGCCAATATTGTGCAGGGTTACATTAGATACTGTTACTCCGCCGACAGCGACTGGATTTAAACGCGCAACCGGCGTTAATGTTCCAGTACGACCGACTTGCCAATTAATATTTTCTACTGTGGTCAGTGCAGCCACTGCCGGAAATTTATAGGCGGTGGCCCAACGAGGTTCACGGCTCAGGAAACCAAGTTGTTGCTGCTGTTTTAGGTCATTGACCTTGATCACCATACCATCGATTTCAACACTGAGGCTGGCACGCTCATCAATAATCTGTTCATAGACCTTTTGCACGTCCTGAATACTGTCACAGATAAAGTGACGCTCGCCAACCGCAAAACCGAACTGATGTAACCATTCCAGACTGGCAGACATGGTGGTTTGACCATGATGCGGTACACACTGTGCAATCCCATAAGCATAAAAAGCCAATGGCCGCGAGGCAGCAATGTTCGGATCCAGCTGACGCAAACTTCCTGCCGCAGCATTACGCGGATTGGCAAAGGTCTTTTCACCTTTGGCAGCATTGGCAGCGTTCAATTTTTCAAAACCGGATTTCGGCATTAGCACTTCGCCGCGTACTTCCAGCAAATCGGGAATGATACCATTCACCGGAGATAAAAGTTTCGGCAGGTTGCGAATGGTTCTGACATTCTGGGTGATGTCTTCACCGGTTTCTCCATCGCCGCGCGTCACTCCACGCGTCAATACGCCATGCTCATACCAGAGTGAAATGGCCAGACCATCAAATTTCAGTTCAACATCATATTCAATTTTTTGATTTGGCAAACGTTCTTCAATACGGCGGGCAAAAGCCAGCAGATCTTCCTGATTAAAGACATTGCCTAATGACAGCATCGGCACGGTGTGTGTTACGGTCACAAATTTTGAAAGCGCCTGCCCACCCACTTTATCTGTCGGGCTATCGGACTGGATCAGGTCAGGATATTGTTGTTCTAAGGCTTTGAGCTGATGAAAGAGCTGATCATATTCACTGTCTTCAATGCTCGGTTGATCCATCACATAATAAGCATGGTTATGCTTGGCAAGCAGTTGAATCAGTTGACGCATTTGCGCAATGACAGTGGCATCTTGGGTCATAATTTCACCATAAAAAAGGGCGGAAAATCCGCCCTGTAGAATATTCAGCTTTTGGCTATTATAAAAATTGCAGTCTACAGATTCAACTTGGAGATTGAACAAAGCAGCCTTAAACTTCCGTCCCTTGTCCAGCACGATAATCAATTGCCTGATGGCGCCAGAATTCACGTAATTGTGGAGTAAATTCCTGTTGATTCTGGTCATAGACCAGACCGTCCACTTCACGGGCAATCAGACGTGAAATACTGTCCATGGTATCAAACGCATTTTGTACATCGCTATGCGGTAAAGCCAGGAAGAATGCCAAACCTTTCACTTCCTGCGTTGATAAGGTTTCCAGATCAAAGCCTTCCATTCCGGTATCGGTCATTTGCAATACCGAAAACAGCAGTTTTGAACCATCTTCACTATAACGGTGGAAACAGGCCAACTCACCATAACGCAGGCCATATTTCAATAAAACCTTCAAGGTTTTATCACCCGAAAGTACACGGCCTTGCGGATAGATATGCAAAGAAATAATGGTTTCAGCATTGGACAAAGCACTTTCTTCATCCACTATTTTTTGCTCATGCAGATGTGCATCCAGAATACTACTTTCATCATTAAATTCAGAAATTTCTGCTTTTTCGATGTTGCTGTTCAGGCTGAATTCAGGCATTTCTTCCTTGGTTTCAATCTGGCTATTCTTCTGTTCCGCTTCTACCTGTTGAACATCTGCTGCCGTGACTACCGACTTTTTCACTACTTCAGCTTCTGTTGACGGGGCAGCTACAGGAGTTTCGACTGCTTTTGGCTCAACCGGAGTTGATTCAGCCTTGCGAAAGGCGGAAGGCTTTTCAGGAGCCGGTTCATCTATACCCAAGCTTGGCTCGATACGATCAGATTCGACATCCTGTTGTGCCAACTGAGAACGTACATGCCTTGGAATGATCGGTGTCTGGCTATCCGGGTCGATATGCAGGTTGGCATCCAGTGAAGGTACAGCCTCTACAGGTTTTTTGAACAGCATTCTTATACCAAACAGCATAATCACAATTGCGATAACAATCCCGATAATGGTGGTGATTTCCATATTATACCTCCGCAGCTAGGCCGTATTCTTTTGCCTGTTCCAAATTAACTGTCACTAATTTTGATGTTCCCGGTTCAGGCATGGTTACACCTAAAAGATCAGTCGCCATCATCATTGCAAGTTTGTTATGGGTAATATAAATAAATTGCACGTGTTCAGAAAGCTCTTTGACTAAATTACAAAAGCGTCCCACATTGGCATCATCCAGCGGTGCATCGACTTCATCCAGTACGCAAAATGGTGCCGGATTTAAGCGAAAAATCGCGAATACCAATGCTAATGCAGTTAAAGCCTTTTCTCCACCCGAGAGTAAGGCCAATGAGCTGTTTCGCTTACCTGGTGGTCGGGCCATGAGTTTTACACCCGACTGCCAGCCATCTTCAAGGCTTAAACTCGCCTCACCGCCTTCAAACACTTTCGGGAACAGGTTTTGCAGTTCAGCATTGACCTGGTCAAACGTGTGCATAAACAGTTTACGGGTTTCCTGATCAATACTCTTCATCGCAGCCTGTAGCTGTTCAACCGTATTTTCCAGATCCTGCATCTGGTGACTCAGTTCCTCATAACGTTTTGATACTTCTTCATATTCTTCAGAAGCCGCCAGATTGACTGCACCGAGTTTATCAAACTGAGCCTGAGCTTTTTCCAGTTTCGCCTGATGTGCTTTAACATCAATATCGAGTCCGGAAATTACTTCACTATTCAACTCTTTCAGTTGTTCAGAATAATGCTGCAAATCAGATTTGGCAGCCTGCCAGGCCAGACGTTTTTCTTCCAGTGTAGTGCGGAGTTTTTCATCCTGCTGCTGGAAGCTGTGACGCTGTTCGGTCAGCTGCTGCTGTTTGCTCTGCACCTGATTTAATTCAACCTGCCAGTCGGCCCAGGTTTTTTGCAGCTTTTCAGTGATCTGCGCCTGTTCATTGAACTGGCTCTGTAAAGCAGGTAATTCCAACTGTACCGGATCGACAAACTTTTTGGCTTGTTCGATTTGTGCAGTAATTTGCTGAGACTGTTCTTTTAGGAAAACCTGATCTTTTTCCAGTAATTCAATCTGCTGCTGGCTTTGCACATTTTGCCGGCGCAACACTTCCAGTTCCTGCTGCGCTTGCTGATTGAGCTGCTGTGAGTCATCCAGCTGAGCACTCAATTCTTCTAGCTGGAATTGCAGGGTTTTATAATTTGGTAGCGCCTGTTCCAGTTTGATATTCAAGGCATGCAGATCAATTTCCAGATCATCTTTCTGCATGGCATCTTCTTCAAGCTGCTCATCCAGTTGTTGTAACTGATGCTGTAATTGCTGCTTTTGCAATGCGAAAGCCTGAGCACTACTTTGTACTTTGGCAATATTGACATCGAGTTGCTGCAGCTGCTTTTGGGTATGCTTGTGCTGCTCACTGATGCTTTGAATCCGGCTTTGCAAAGCTTTAACCTGATCGGTGAGTTCAGGTAACTGCTGCTCCAACTGCATAAACTTAGGTTCAAGTTCTGCAAGTTGCTGCTCGATTTCATCCAGACGGATTCGATGACTCAATGCACCTTGTCCGGCCTGACTAGCTTCATCATAGTCCAGTGCAATCATCCAATCCGCACCAACATGGTAGCCATCTAAACTCAGTAATGTCTGGCCTTGTAATAACTCAGTTTGAAGAGGCAATGCTTGCGCTAATGTATCTACGACCGCGACTTGTTGCCACAGTGAATAATGTGGAGATTCAATCCAATCGGCCAGACACATCGTATTGGCAATCTGAATTTTATTCTGAACAGCCTGTTGCTTTAACTGACGCGCACAATCTTCAAGGAAGTGCTCGCCCTCTGTCAAAATCTGGGCAGATAGCCATTTTGCCAGAAACTTTTCGATCAGGCTGGCATGTACCTTGCCTGCATCATTGAGCTTAAGTACATGCATCAGCTGTACCGCATCACTCTTGGCATTTGGCTTGGCTTTGGTCAGTAATTGACTCAGGTTTTTCTTTTCTGAATGAAGCACCTGAATTTCAGATTTGAGCTGCATCAAGCGCTGCTGATGGGTCGCCTGCTCTGCCTGAATCTGCTCGAATTGAGTTTTTAAATCTGTTAATTGAATTTCATAGTCAGCGATTTGCTGTTCAGCTTGGGCTTTGTCTGCCTGATACTGCTCCAGCTCATCTTGCTCCGCCTGTTGCTGAATCTGTGCACTTTGCTGTTGGAGCGTCTGTTTCTGCTGTTCAATCCGCTCAATATTCTTTGCCAGTTGCTCGCTTTGAGCCAACATCTGTAATTTACGCTGTTGCTGCTGTTCGACCTGGGTTTTGATCTGGGTAAATTGCGCTGCCACATTACTATGTTGAGCTTTGAGCTCAGTCAAGTTTTGGCTTTGCGCCTGACTCTGACCATCTTGCTGCTGCAACTGCGCCTGCTGATCTTCAAATTGCTGCTGTAAAGTATCGAGTTGCAGTTCAATCAACTGTAAACGCTCTTTAGTTTGAGCTTTTTGCTGTTCCAGTTTGACCAGACTGGTGGAATTTTGCTCTAGCAGAGACTGCTTTTGTTGCAGGGTCATTTCCAGTTCAGCCAGTTTTTTCTCGGCCTGTTGCCATTCACTTTGCAAAGGGGTGGATTGCTGAATCAGACGCTGAAACAGTTCACTTGTACTGCCTAAATCATGTTCAACGGTGGTCAGTTCGGAGCGCACCAGCTTAAAGTTTTCCCCGAGCGTATTCATCTCAAGGGTATATTCTTCCTGTAAACGCTGGCTTTGCTCACATTGAAAAGACAGAATTTCAATCTTGATGGTACGGATCTGCCCTTCCAGTTCTTTATATTGAATCGCACTTTCCGACTGACGTTTCAGGGTTTTTAGCTGAGATTTCAGTTCAGAGGCGATATCTTCCAGACGCGACAGGTTTTGTGTGGTGTGATCCAGATGTAGCATGGTTTCACGGCGACGTGCCTGATAGCGCGATACCCCAGCCGCTTCTTCAATATAGACCCGCATTTCATCGGGCTTGGCATCGACCAGACGGTTGATCATGCCCTGTTCAATAATCGCATAGGAACGCGGACCAAGACCAGTACCCAGGAAAATATCGGTAATATCACGACGACGGCATTTGCTGCCATTCAGAAAATATTCAGACTTGCCATCGCGGTTGACCTGACGGCGTACTGCCAGTTCATTATAGGCATTATAAGCACCGCCCAGCTTGCCATAGGTATTGTCAAAGCGCAGTTCTACACTGGCCATGCCCACCGGTTTACGCTTGGCAGTTCCGGTAAAGATGACGTCCTGCATGCTGCCACCACGCAACTGGCGTGCACTGGACTCGCCCATGACCCAGCGTATGGCATCAATGACGTTGGATTTACCACAACCATTCGGTCCCACGACCGCAGTACGATTATCTTTAAAATGTAAAGTGGTACTGTCGGCAAAAGATTTAAAGCCTGAAAGTTTTAAACTGCTTAAACGCATAATGTCCTGATTTAACGTCGTGAGCGTCTGGCCCACGCGAGTTCAATTTGTTTCATCCGTGTCAGAGATTCCAACACAAGGTTGCGCAAGTGTCGACAAAAATCTTCCATAAATAAAGTGGCCTGATGGCTTTTTCGTATCAAAATTGCTTCAGTGACCAGTTTAAATAAGTCAAAAGATTCCTGTAACTCGCGTCTGGAAATATTCAGGGTCAGAAAATAGCTCCGACGTAAAGATGGCAGCAGTTCCTGATAGTAGCGCATCAGATAAGGATTCCCCACCATCTCATGCTGCTGGGCCATGCCCTGAAAGATCAGATCATAAAACTTTTCAGTGTGTCCTTGGCGAGTTTCTGCTTCCAATTGCTCTAATAATAGCTGAATGCGCTCAGCTTCATGCACCCGCCAGGTTTCCGCCATGCGATGCACCATTTGCCCGAGCAATAATGAGGTCATGTCAAATAAGGCACGTACCTGCAAGGCCGACATTTCCGAGACAATCGCCCCACGGCGCGGGAAAATTTCAATCAGCTGGGTGCGTTCCAGCAAAAGCAGGGCTTCACGAACCGAACCCCGACTGACATCAAGCTCCGAGGCAATCCTGAGTTCCTGTATACGTTCGCCTTCGACCAGTTCACCGCGAATAATCTGTTCGCTAATGTGCTTGGCAATCTGCTCAGACAAACTGTGCGCTTGTTCTAATGGCATACCGTTCCTGTCTTTATTTTTATGGATACTGGTTTAGCCCTTTATTTGGACTATGTCGCTATTAAACGGGTTTTTATCCATAAATACTTTGACATTGTCAGACAATCTTATGTCTATATAGCCAACTCAAGCCCATAAAAAAGGAGAATAGTCATCTATTCTCCTAATACGGTAAAAAAGTTTAAATCAGGCCATAAAACCTTGATAAATAAAATACAGGCCGACGGTGGTCAGTAAAGCAGCAAAACATTTTTTTAATACGGCCGGTGAAAGCAGATGTGCCACTTTTGCCCCCAGCTTGGCAGTGAAAAAACTCATCATGCTGATGCCAATAAAGGCATAAATATGAATATAGCCAATGGTATTTGGCACGGTGACCTGCGCCTGTTTACCAAACCAGATAAAACCCAGCGCACCTGCGACTGCAATTGGCAATCCACAAGCCGCAGAGGTCGCTACGGCTTTTTGCATCACGATTCCGCAGCGATTCAGAAATGGGACGGTCAGACTTCCCCCGCCAATCCCAAAGATCGCCGATGCCACACCGATCCCACCACCTGCAGCAATTTGTACCGGGGTTGAAGGCAATTTTTGATTCGGATCAATCTGGATATGCGCTCCCTTGAACATTCTAAATGCCACCCAGACCGCAAAGAAGCCAATCATTAACTGCAAACCCTGACCAGATAAATAATCGGCAATCCCCGCACCTAGGAAAGAACCGATAATCAGACCTGGCGCCAGATTACGAAACACAGGCCATAGTACTGCCCCTCGCTGATGATGCGCCATCACCGAACTGATAGAAGTCACAATAATCGTTGCCAAGGAAGTGCCCACCGCCATATGCATAATCACGCTGGGATCGTACTGAAGCTGGGTAAAAACAATGTACAGGATCGGCACAATAATCAAACCACCACCGACCCCAAACAGGCCTGCGGTGAATCCGGCAATTGCACCAATCAATAAATATATGATTAACTCCATAACGATATTTACCACGTTTAGATTCAAATGGATGTAGAAACTCGTGAACTGCAACAACGATTAAGCGATGCAGGCCAACTCCCGGAAGTATTACTCATCAAACCGATTACCACATCGACCAATGATGATGTACGCGAATTGGCAACGAAGGGGGTGCAGCAGGTTCTGGTGTGCAGTCATGTGCAGACCCAAGGCCGTGGACAGCGTCAACGTCAGTGGATTTCACCTGAAGGGAACATCTATTTAAGCACATTGCTGCATACACAAAAACCCATCGATGGTCGTCTGGCGCTAGAAATTGCGTTAAATATCCTGCAAATGCCCAGTCTAAAAGGCCTGGAATTACAGGTGAAATGGCCGAATGACCTGTATAGCCTGCACGGAAAATGGGGCGGCATTCTGGTCGAGCCGATTTCATCTACACAGGTGGTGGTCGGTGTAGGTTTAAATATCGATCCTCTGCTCACTGACCTTCCAGATCAGCAGGTTAGCTCCTTGAACGAGTTGGGATTATCACATACCTCAAGAGTCGAGCTGATTGCCCAGTTATATCTGGCGATTCAGCAAGCCGGGCAATGGTTTAATTATGGCAGTCAAAACCTGGCGGCGCGTTTCAATCGATCGGCTGCATTTATGCAACAAACGGTTGAATTTACCGATGTGCAAGGGCAATATTCCGGTACTTTTCTGGGGATTCAGGACGATGGTGCAGTCAAGATTTTGACCGATCAGGGAATCCAGACCTTTTATCAGGGACAGCTCCGCCTTAAACACGGTGGATGAACAGGCATACAGCAATGAAAAAATTATGGTTGGATATCGGCAATACCCGGCTTAAATACTGGATTACCGAGCATGATCAGATTATTGAACAGGCAGCAGAATTACATTTACAGTCCCCTGCTGATTTGTTACTTGGCCTGATTCAGCATTTCAAAGCGCTGGGCTTGCATCAGGTAGGTCTATCCTCAGTCCAGGATAAAATCAATAATGAGCGCATTCTCAGCATTTTAGAAAGCCTGCATATTCCAGTCATTTTTGCTCAGGTACAGGCAGAATATGCAGGTCTGATCTGTGGTTATGATGAACCTTCACAACTAGGGATTGACCGCTGGTTGCAGGTACTTGCGGTCGCGACGCAAGCGCATGAAAATTATTGTGTGATTAGTTGTGGTACGGCGCTGACTATTGATTTGGCGCAAGGGCAACAACATTTGGGCGGTTTTATTCTGCCAAATCTATACTTGCAACGTGATTCCCTAATTCAGAATACCAAAGGCATTAAAATTCCAGATGCCGCTTTTTCTGAACTCAATCCCGGACGCAATACCATCGATGCGGTACATCATGGCATTCTGCTGGGCCTGCTGAGCACCATTGAAAAAGTACTGCGTGATTTCCCGGCACAGCTGGTTTTAACCGGTGGAGATGCCCCGCTATTTGCGCAGCATCTCGGTCAGTATCAGCCCCGGATTGAACCGGATCTTTTACTTAAAGGCCTGCAGCATTTTGCAGCTCATTTGCCAGACACTGTTTGATAATATCCAGCAATTGAGGGAATTCGGCAAAGCTATCAGATTTATTGAAATGCCCGGCTTTTTTGATCTCAAAAATTTGTGCATTCAAGCTATGGGCTAAACGCAAGGAAATCGGTGCAGGTACATAGGGATCATTACTGGAGATCAGCATCACCGCACGTTTATAGCTATAGGGTAAGTTTTTCAAATCGAGCCGGACAGCCTGCAACATTTTATTCAGTTCTGACCAGGCCACCAGCGGTGTATCAAAGGCCGAGACCAGAATGATGCCACCGATCTTGCGTTGCTGCTGAATATAATGTTCCTGTAAAAAGTTTAAAACACTGACGCAACTCAGGCCATGTGCAACTAAAAAGGTATGTTCATCCATCTGCGGAATGTGCAGTTTCAGGTTCTGCTGCCATTCTTCTAAATTGGGTTGAAAAGGGTTGGCCAGCATAATCCGCTTGGACTCAAAACCGGCATTTTTAAGCTGACGACTCAGCCACGGATACCAGTGATCATTTGACGTTGCCTGATAATCCGGCACGATATAGACTTTCTTTATTATATTTTTCATAGTGCATTACTTATAATTATTGAACGCAAACGGCGTCGATAAAAATCAGTTTTAAACAGTCTGGAGATGGAATTCAAGTGCCTTTTTGAACACCATCTCATGTTAAATTTTAAAATTTAGCGAATACAATAACATGCTTAAACTTCGGATTTAATCAGATAAGGCTCGATCACTTTCCAGAGTTCCGGCAGATCAGTACAGCCTTGTGAATCAATAAAATGTCCGTGATGCTTGGCATTCACCACAATCGCATCCAGGCTGTCCGCCTGTTCCAGACTAAATTCTGGTGCAACCCGGTCATCTCCTTCGGAGTAGATCACTACACGCTCTGCAACCTGCTGTTTGAGTAAATCAAAATTGATTTCAGCGGCATCAATAAAAGGGTTCACTTCATCTAGGCGGCCCAGCCGGCCATTAAATCCCGCAATCAATACCAGTTGCTGAATCTTCTGCTGTTTTAATTCTCTGGATAAGTAATGCAATGCGGCCACAGTTCCCAAGCTATGTGCAATAAAGATACTATCCTCGTCAATTGCAGCAATCTGTTCACGCATTTGCTGATCCCAGGTGTCCAGTGTCGGTGTAGTTGATGGATCCAGCCGGAGGACTTTTAAACTGACATTTTCCTGTTGGGCTTTTTCCTGAATCCATGGGTACCAGTTTTCTTCCGGGCTTGCAGTATAACCATGTACGACAATTACTTGGTTCATTTGAAATTTCTCTTTATTTTGTGCTGATATTCCCGAGTCTGCCTGATCGGATTTTTATTTTGGGTAAGTAAATGTTGTTTTGTTTAAACCGGTTTGACTATTTATTCGCAATAAAAAAAGGCGCATATTGCGCCTTTTTTTAAAACAAAACTTATTTCTTGTCATTGCCGCCGAACAATGGACCCATACCACCGCCGCCGCCAAACTGTTTCTGCAAGCCGCCGAGTGACTTCATCATTTTTGCCATACCGGATGGATTGGCAAATTTTTTCATCATCTTGGCCATTTGGGCATGTTGCTTGATCAGCTTGTTGACTTCTGCCACTTCCATACCACAACCTGCTGCGATACGTTTTTTACGGCTTGGGTTCATCAAGTCCGGGTTACGGCGCTCTTTGATAGTCATCGACTGGATAATCGCTTCCATTTTCTTGACCTGCTTTTCAGGATTGGCTTGCGCCAACGCATCTTGCAGACCGGCATTGCTCATGCCAGGAAGTTTGTCCAGGAAGCCCATCATGCCGCCCATCTTGTTCATCTGCTCAAACTGCATCAGCATGTCTTCAAAGTTGAAGCTGCCGCCTTTTTGCAGTTTTTTCGCCATTTTTTCGGCTTTTTCTTTGTCGACCTTGCGTTCAAGTTCTTCGACCAAAGAAAGTACATCACCCATACCGAGAATACGCTGTGCAACACGCTCAGGATGGAATGGCTCCAAGGCATCGAGTTTCTCACCCATACCCAAGAATTTGATTGGCTTGCCGGTAATCGCGCGTACTGAAAGCGCTGCACCACCGCGCGCATCACCATCAGTTTTGGTCAGGATCACACCAGTTAAAGGCAAGGCATCATTAAATGCTTTGGCGGTGTTTGCCGCATCCTGACCGGTCATGGCATCGACCACGAACAGGGTTTCAGTCGGGTTAATCGCTGCATGCAGCTCTTTGATTTCACCCATCATGTCATCATCGATATGCAAACGACCTGCCGTATCGACAATCAGCACATCGGCAAATTGGATTTTTGCCTGTTCAATCGCGCGATTCACAATCGTAATCGGTTTTTCGTCTGCGCTAGATTCCAGGAAAATCGCACCGACTTCACCCGCGACAGTCTGTAGCTGTTTGATCGCAGCTGGACGATACACATCGGCAGAGACCATCGCGACTTTTTTCTTTTGACGTTCTTGTAAGAAACGTGCAAGTTTTGCTGCAGTTGTTGTTTTACCTGCACCCTGCAGGCCTGCGAGCAGGACAACTACAGGTGGTTTTGCAGCGAGGTCGAGGCTTTCATTGGCCTCGCCCATCATTTTGGTCAATTCGTCATGAACGATTTTGACAAAAGCCTGCCCAGGAGATAACTGAGTCATCACTTCCTGGCCCAATGCTTCTTCCTTAACTTTCGCGATGAATTCACGAGTTACAGGTAACGCAACATCGGCTTCAAGAAGCGCCATACGCACTTCACGTAACGTATCTTTAATATTGTCTTCGGTTAGCTGCCCTGAGCCAGTAACATTTCTTAAACTCTGCGTGAGTCGTTCTGTTAAGGTATCAAACATTGCAAAATCCGCTTAAAATAGCCATGAGCAAAAAATTGTTTCTTAAAATAGAAAATTTATGCATAGAATGCTATAGGATACTGTAGTTCGCAGCGAATTTATATAAATGAATATTCATCACCCTTAAAAAGGTTTGACATGGTTAGCCTCCCCTTGGTTTATACGATCTTAGCATTAGTCGCTTATACCGCTTCCTTCTGGTATCTGTTCATTCATTTAATGTCTAAACGTGCTCCTAATCAATGGTTTGTCTCGCTAACTGCACTGCTTGGCCTGAGCCTGCATGCACTGGTTTTATATGGCGATATGCATACCCCGCTGGGCATCAATTATGATGTCTTTGCCCTGTTTTCCTTTACTTCCGGTCTAATGCTATTACTCAGCATTATTTACAGTACTTATCGTCCAATTATCGCCCTGAATCTGATCGGAATTCCAGTAGCTGCCACAGGTTTGATCCTCGGCTTTGTGTTTACTCAGCCTGCAAAAATCATCGCACAAAACTCTTTGGGTCTGGATATTCATATTATTTTGTCTTTGTCTGCTTATGCGGTATTGCTCATGGCGACCATTCAGGCCGTAATTTTACGCTTTCAGGATCGTGAGCTGAAAAAGAAGCAGAAACGCCGGGTCTGGGTCAGTTTGCTACCTTCTTATCAGGACATGGAATCGCTCCTGTTTGATATGCTGATGACCGGTTTTGTTTTGCTTACCCTCGCTTTGGGCTTTGGCTTTTTCACCATCGACAATTTCTTCGCCCAGCATCTGGCACATAAAACTGCGTTCAGTATTATTTCCTGGCTGGTTTATGGTTCCCTATTAATCGGACACTGGAAGTTTGGCTGGCGTGGCCAGAAAGCCGTGCGCTTTACCCTGCTCGGTTTTGGCTTGCTGGCACTGGGTTTTATTGGTTCTAAATTTGTGCTGGAAATGATTCTAGGGCGATAATTCTGAGCCGTGAATATTCAATTCATTGTTCAATAAACAGATTCTAGCTCTAATATTTTTTTAAACGATTATACGCCCCGCACGCACTGATAATGGCCAGCGAATGACTCTGGGCAATTCTGGATCTTCCCATTCTGGCAATAAGGCATCTGCCAGTACATTTAATGGATTATGTCCGAGTGCTTGAGTTGCTGCTTTCACGGCTGACCAAGTACTCATATAACCAATTAACTGATAAAAATTCCATTCAACCTGCAATACCGGTGGCTGAGTCGCAATTTCCTGAAATGGAAATGGTAAATTTTTATATCCTTCATCTACATGGCGACGTTCAGGTGGCCAGTACGGTGCAAGCGTGACTTCATAAAAATGCTTAAAATAATGATTCAGATGGGGCTCATCCACACTGAATACGCCATAGCTAATTAAAGCCAGAATGGCATTGGGTTTAGCAATCCGGCGAACTTCTGCGTAAAATTTTTCCAGATCGAGCCAATGCGCTGCTTGAGCCACCGAAATCAGATCAACACTCTGGTCAGCACACGGAATCTTTTCAGCGAGTGCCTGACCATACTGAATTTTTGGATGCGGTTTGGCTTGGGCAAGCTGTTCAGCACTCGCATCAATAGCAAGCACCTGATCAAAGTAATTCGCCAAAACTTCTGAAAGCTGTCCAGAACCACAGCCGACATCTACAGCCAATTTAGTACCTGGTGACAGCTCTGCCAATAGCTTTCCCAATGCATCCGGATAATGCGGACGAAACAAAGCATAGTCCTGTGACTGCTGGGAGAAATGATCTTTAAATTCCCTATTTTCCATATATATGCTTTCCAGACCAGTTTTATTTCAGTCTAAATAGACGGTCAGGGAATGCAGTTGGAATTTGGTTTCAGTTACTTCCTGTTTTTAAAATGCAGAATTCATCTATTTAATAGAATCATGTTCTTAACTTAGTCATTCAAGCTATTCTGCTTGATCTGATAATCTGCCTTAAACGCTTTGTAACTGAGCCGGTCTGTGGAGACTTCTGTTAAAGGACTGACCTCCTGCATTGAGGAAAGACAGCGCTCTGTCAGCTGAATATATTCTTGTGTCCCTTTGCTTTTCCAAGCAATTTCTTTGGTGTCCAGGGGACGGATGACCCGTGCTGGACTACCGAGTACCAATGAATTTTCCGGAATTTGGGCCTTGGCTTTAACCGTACTATTAGCACCAACAATGGTATTTTCACCAATCTCGGCTTCATCAAGAATCACGCTGTTCATGCCGACCAATACATTTTTGCGAATGATACAACCATGTAAAATCGCGCCATGTCCGATATGGCCACATTCTTCGACCAGCGTGACACTGCCGGGAAAGCCATGAATGGTGCATGAGTCCTGAACATTGGCATTTTTCTGGATGTGAATCCCGCCAAAGTCGGCTCTTAAAGTAGCGAAAGGCCCGATATATACACCCTCTTCAATCACCACATCCCCGATCAGAACGGCTTGCGGATGCACATAAGCGCGAGGGCTGACCACAGGAATCACACCATCAATGGCATAACACGGCATTATTTTATTCCTTTAAAAATGCAGAATTAGATTAGCTGACGGCTTCTAATCGCAAACCGCCAAAGCGTTTATAAAATTGTGGATGCACCGGCGGCATCGAACCTTCCGAAGTTCGGGCGATCTCCATAAAGAACTCATCACCTGCCGCAACCACGGTTTGATATAAATTACTACTCAGATTACGGGCATTCAGGGAAAGCCAGTTGGAGGGCAATAATTCAAAAGGCAGATTTGGATCTTTTAATAAAATCCGGCGAAATTGATGAATCAGCAAAATACGTAACTGAAAAGCCTGAACCGGATCCAGCTCATCTTCCTGTTCCACCAGATGAAAGAATTCCCGGAAATCTGCAATGAATTTTTCATAGCGCTGATGCAGTTCCTGCACCGGCCAGTTGGTAGCAACCATGCGTTTTACAGTTGGATAGGATTCCTGCCAGAGCTGCAAAGTTTCTGCCTTAAACACCACGACTTGGTCAGTCATTTTCAAGTTCAGCAGCAGGTTTTGCAGTTTCTGATGATCACAGCCCGGATAGGCCATGACATTGGTGGCGATATTGGCAAAGCCCAGCCATTCCAGTTCTTTTTTCAGAACCAGTTTATTTTCCAGTTCTACCGAACTGAGTAGTACCAGATCCCATTTTTGATCCCATTCCTGATGGCTAAAACTGTAAATTTTTTGATCCGCCATAATAAAACGCTGGCGGCTGCTTTCGGTGACACGGTAATAACTGGTGCGGCCAATTTTCTCCGAGAACAGCCAGCCATTTTGTACCAGACGAAATACAGCAGTTCTTACTGAACGTTCATTAAAGCCGAAGACATCCATGAGCTGGATCAGGCTGGCCAGACTGATAATGCCACCGCGATGAAAAATACAGTCACCGAAGATGGTCATGATTAATGAGGTTCCGCTGAGTGCTTCATTTTGAATAAAGTCATCAATGATTTGTTTTAATTTCGGATTCATTACGCTTAACTTTACCTTGTAGAAACTGGATGATAGACCATTTAGTCATCATCCAGTAGGACTTCATGCAGACTTGCGGATATCGAAAACGCGCTGTGCCTTGCCTTCAGAACGTGGCAGACTGCCTTCTGGCAAAACTTCGACACTGACACTGATACCAACCATGGTTTTAATCTGGCTTTTTAGCTGAGTTGCCAGCTGGTGCGCCATAATATCACTGCTATCTTTACGCATTTCGGTACGGATATGCAATGTATCCAGATGGCCTTGTTTACAAATCTGGATCTGATAGTTCGGAATCAGTTGCTGGATCTGTAAAATCTGCTCTTCAATCTGCGACGGAAACACATTCACTCCACGGATAATCATCATGTCATCACTGCGGCCAACAATCTTGTCCATACGGCGCATGGTACGTGCCGTGCCAGGCAATAAACGGGTCAGATCACGGGTACGGTAACGGATCACCGGCATGCCTTCTTTGGTAATGGTGGTGAAGACCAGTTCACCGAGTTCGCCATCGGGCAGCACTTCACCGGTTTCAGGATGGATAATTTCCGGATAAAAATGATCTTCCCAAATGGTTGGGCCATCTTTGGATTCCAGACACTCCATGGCGACGCCCGGGCCCATCACTTCTGACAGGCCATAAATATCCAAGGCATCAATGCCGAGACGCTCTTCAATTTCCTTGCGCATTTCATTGGTCCATGGCTCTGCACCAAAGACGCCGGTTTTAATCGAACAGTTTTTGGCTGTACCAAATTTCTTTTCCAGCGCTTCAATAATATTCAGACAATAAGATGGCGTAACCATCAGTGCTGTTGGTTTAAAGTCATGAATCAGTTGCGCCTGTTTATCGGTTTGTCCGCCAGACATTGGGATCACGGTTGCACCCAAGCGTTCAACGCCATAATGCGCGCCTAGACCGCCCGTAAACAGACCATAACCATAAGACACCTGAATGATATCTTTGCTGCTCAAGCCGGCTGCACGCAGGGAACGCGCCACCACGTCTGACCAGACATTAATATCATTTTGGGTATAACCCACTACGGTCGGCTGACCGGTGGTGCCAGAAGATGCGTGCACACGTACAATCTGTTCCTGTGGAACAGCGAACATACCAAACGGATAGTTATCGCGTAAATCCTGTTTGGTGGTAAACGGGAATTTCGCCAGGTCTTCCAGTGAGTTAAAATCGTCTGGATGCACGCCAGCATCATCGAATTTCTTTTTATAAACCGGACTGTTCTGATAAGCATGTTGCAACGTCTTTTTCATACGCTGTAGCTGAACACTGCGTAACTCATCAACCGATACTTTTTCAATTTTTTCCATTGCATTGTTATTCATATTCTTACTCCTGACGCAGTCTTCCTGACCACGGTTTAATTCATTGATTGAATGATGTGTTTAATCCATATTTTCTAAAACCAGTGCCACACCTTGACCCACACCGACACACATGGTGCAGAGTGCATATTTGCCTTTACAGCGTTTTAGTTCTTTCATGGCCGTGATCACCAGACGGGTGCCACTCATACCCAGCGGATGACCCAAGGCGATGGCACCGCCATTCGGGTTAATTCTGGAATCATCGTCTTGCAAGCCGAGTTCACGAATCACGGCCAGTGACTGCGCAGCAAAAGCTTCATTCAGCTCAATCACGTCCATCTGTTCCAGACTGAGTCCAGTCTGTTTCAGCACTTTATGTACTGCTGGCACCGGCCCAATGCCCATATATTTGGCTTCCACACCGGCACTGGCCATTCCAATCACTTTAGCTTTCGGGCGCAAACCATACTGCTCAGCAAACTGCTGATTGCCGAGTAATACGCAAGCCGCCCCGTCATTAACACCCGAAGCATTACCAGCGGTGACTGAACCGCCTTCTTTACGAAATGGGGTTTTCAAGGCTGCCAGATTATCCAGCGTCGTTTCTGCACGCGGGTGCTCGTCTTGGGAAATGGTCAGAGTGGTTTTCTTCGGACCTTTAACCTCGACTGGCAGAATTTCTTCGGCAAAAATACCTTTTTGCTGCGCTACTGCGGTTTTCTGCTGGCTGTGATAGGCAAACAGGTCTTGGTCTGCACGGCTAATCTGATACTTTTCAGCGACGTTTTCGGCAGTTTCCGGCATGCTGTCAACGCCAAACTGTGCTTTAAATTTTGGGTTGATAAAACGCCAGCCAATGGTGGTGTCATAAATTTCAGGGGTACGGCTAAAGGCAGTCGTAGGTTTGGATTGCACGAAAGGCGCTCGGCTCATGGATTCTACACCACCCGCCAAAACAAATTGTGCTTCACCCGATTTGATGGCACGTGCTCCCAGTCCAATGGCATCCAGACCTGAAGCACATAAGCGGTTCACGGTGAGCGCTGGAACAGATTCAGGCAACCCTGCGAGTAAAGCAGCCATACGCGCCACGTTGCGGTTATCTTCACCGGCCTGATTGGCACAGCCCAAGATCACTTCATCCAGTTCTGCCCATGGCAAGGCAGGATGCTGATCTTTCAGATATTGAATCGGTAGCGCTGCCAGATCATCAGCACGAATGCTGCTCAGTCCACCGGCATAGCGTCCGATCGGGGTGCGAATTCCATCAAAAATATAAACCTGTTCCATGATTCTTCCTTTTAGCCAGCAACGAGTAATGGTTGCTGCTGAGTTTTCTGTGCATGTCCCTGCACCGCTTTCTTTGCTAAATATATACTAGTTATATAGCGGTCTTCACCATAAATACGATACATATTTTCTAAAATTTGTAAAATTGTGTAATATCCAATTTTATCTGCCCATTCGAATGGACCACAAGGATAATTAACGCCATATTTCATAGCAGAATCAATATCTTGTTCTGATGCAATATCATGCAATACTGCTTCACAGGCTTCATTCACCAACATGGCAATACTACGTATAACATAAAGACCGGGATGATCCTTAGACCAAATAGGTATCATATCCATACCTATGAGGAATAGCTCCACTGCCTGGCACTGTTCAGCACTACACGCCGGTGATGCAACGACTGGAATCGCTTGAGCATTTGTCCAATCTGAATGCCAGTCCATCAACACCACAGGCTCATGCGGATAGGTAAGTTCAACTGATTCGCCAAGCGATAATCGCAGAGAAAGGTCACCAATCAGGATTTCATTCTGTTCTGCTGCCTGAAAACTCAGCTCTACATGAGAGGCCTGTTTTAAACGTTCAATCAGTACTGAGGAATGTAGCCATTCACCTTTTACTGTGACTTTGAGCTTATTCAGCGACTTGGCATAACACACTGGCAATTCATATACAGGTGCAGGCTTGGCCTGAGCGTAATCATAAAAACCCTGACCGGACTTGCGACCATAACAACCGGCATCGACCAGTTCTTTTTGAATCAAGGACGGGCGGTAGCGTGTCTCATAGAAAAATTCCTGATAGACACTTTGTGTGACCGAGAAATTCACATCCTGCCCAATCAGATCTGTAAGTTCACACGGCCCCATGGCAAAACGGCCACATTCGCGCATGATGTAATCGAGCTGTTCCGGGGTGGTGGCATTTTCCTGCAAGGCACGAAAGGCCTCGGCATAATACGGTCGTGCGACACGATTGACGATAAAACCGGGGGTCGATTTGGCTCGCACCGGAACCTTGTTCCAGTCCTTCATCAGATCAAATACTGCATCGGCAATCGCTGGTGAGGTTTTCAGTCCGCGGATAATCTCGACCAGTTTCATCACCGGCGCCGGATTAAAGAAATGCAGACCAATCACTCGCTCAGGATGTGGAATCGCCGAGGCAATTGCGGTAATGGAAATTGAAGAAGTATTAGACGCAAAAATCGTCTGTTCCGGGCAAATGGCAGCCAGCTGTTGAAACAGGTTTTGCTTCACTTCTTTCTTTTCAACAATGGCTTCAATAATTAAGCCCGCATCGGCAAGCTGCTGAATGTCCTCTGCCACAATCAGATTGGCGAAGGTACTCTCCAGCAATTGCTGGGTCATTTTGCCATTTTGTACGCGCTTGCTCAGCTGCGCCTCTAAAGCAGTCAAGGCACTCTGAACTTTGCTGCGATCGAGATCAAACACATAGGTCGGATGCCCGTGCATGGCTGCCAGTTGTGCAATGCCAATCCCCATGGTTCCAGCACCGACCACAGCAACTTTGACTTGTTCCAAATTGATCTGTTGCATGATTTAGCATCCTTTATATTCAGGGGTACGCTTCTGCATAAAGGCTTGTACACCTTCCTTATAATCGCTTGAACGTCCAGCCAGACGTTGCAGGTCACGTTCCAGAATGAGCTGCTCATCCAAATTGTTTTCTGCTGCGGCATGAATGGCTTTTTTGATCAGGGACAGACCATAGGTCGGTTGCTGCGCCAGATGCTCTGCCAGTTTTTTCGCTTCTGCCTGCAATTGCTCATCTTCAACCACTTGCCAGATCATGCCGAGTTGTACTGCGCGCTCAGCCGGAATTTTATCGCCAAGCATGGCAAGACCCATCGCTTGGGCACGGCCGACCAGACGCGGCAGGAACCAGGTACCGCCTGAATCTGGCACCAAACCAAGACGGCAGAAGGCTTGAATAAATGAGGCTGATTTTGCTGCCACCACAATGTCACACGCCAGGGCAATATTGGCGCCTGCCCCTGCTGCCACACCATTCACCGCACAAATCACGGGTTTAGGCATTTCGGTAATCAGCTTGATCAAAGGGTTGTAGTATTTTTCAATCGACAGGCCTAAGTCCGGTGCATCGGCATTCGGATCGACCACACGATCATTCAGATCCTGACCAGCACAGAAACCACGACCTTCTGCTGAAATCACTACGGCACGAATCTGGCTGTCTTTGGCCCAGGCCTTGATGACTTTAGAGACTTCCTGATGCATGGTTTCATTAAAACTGTTGAGCTGTTTTGGACGGTTAAAGGTCAGGTAGCCCACTGCATTTTTTTCTTCGACAATAATTGTTTGATAATCCATTACACACCTCTAAATTCTGGTTTTCTTTTTTCTAAAAATGCATTGATGCCTTCCTGGCGATCTTGGGTCGCCGCCAGCCAGACAAAATGTTGACGTTCAAGTTTCAGTCCCTGACTTAAAGTCACTTCATGAATCGACTTTAAAGATTGCTTGATGGCACGAATGGCCAGCGGTGCCTGCTTGGCAATTTTTTCTGCCAGTTCCAGTGCGTATTGCACGGTCAATCCTGCCGGACAAACCTGGCTACTAATGCCATGTTGCAAGGCTGTTTGTGCCGAAATCATTTCACCAGTCATGGCCCAGCGCATCGTTAATTGCTGACCGACCAGACGGGCCAGACGCTGGGTTCCACCGGCACCCGGCAACATACCTAAACCGATTTCAGGCAAGGCAAACTGGGCATTTTCTCCGGTCAGCACCATGTCACCATGCAAAGCCAACTCGAAACCTGCACCAAAAGCATAACCATTTACGGCCATGATTAAAGGCTTGGAAAATTCATCAATTTTTTTCCAGAGCAGTGGGCGTTGGTCTTGCTGGATGCTGACCACATCTAACTGCGCCAGCTCATTTAAATCAGCACCGGCAGCAAAGCATTGCGTATTTCCGGTGATGACCACAGCTTTCACAGCAGCATCTGTTTCCAAGTCCTGTAGACAGGCTGCAATGTTTTGCAAGGTGGCATTGTTTAAAGCATTGCGCTTTTCTGGACGATTTAGCTCGATCAGTACCACACCCGGCTTGGGTGAGCTGGTTTTAATGTAGGTCATCCTTGAACTCCTGCTATGCTCGCGGTGCTGTAAATTCAGCTTTTATTCATCAAAACTGAGTCGGACATTGGCCGTGGTTGGACGTGCCTGACAACTGAGCACATAGCCTTTCTGAATTTCATCTTCTTCCAGACTGTAATTCACCGCCATTTCAACCTGTCCCTCTAACACCTTACATTTACAGGTGGCACAAACGCCGCCCTTACAGGCATATGGCAGGTCGGCTCCGGCACGTAGCGCAGCATCTAAAATACTGTCATCCTGCTTAGAGACTTCAACAATCAGCTCGCGACCATCGAGGATGATATTGACGCGTTCTTCGCTGCGGCTTTCCATCTGCTGGGCGGTTGCTTTCGGTGCAGTACCCGTATTGAAGCGTTCGGTATGAATCTTGCTGCGTTGAATGCCCCAAGTCGGTAATACCGTTTCGACTGCTGTCATCATTTCTTCAGGACCGCAAGCGAAACAGTGATCTGCTTCGGCAGAAATCAGATTGGCCTGAAATAACTGCTGCAATTTGTCTGCATCAATCCGACCATTAAAGATGTCACTGTCATTCAGTTCACGTGAAAAAATATTTACCAGTTGCAGACGTTCCTTAAAACGGTCTTTCAAGTCCATGATCTGTTCAGAGAACATGGTCTGTTTCCAGGAGCGGTTGCCATATACCAGAGTGAATGTTGCTTCCGCTTGACGGTTCAACACCGACTTTACAATCGATAAAATTGGCGTAATGCCACTGCCTGCTGCAAATCCTAGATAATTCTGGCCACCAGCCTTGGCGGCTTTCTGAAAGAACACCCCTTGCGGTGGCATGACTTCTAGTACATCGCCCGCTTTGAGATGCGCATTGGCCCAGGTTGAAAACTGACCCTGATCAATTTTTTTAATCGCAATGCTCATGTCTTCCTGAGTATCACTGCAGATCGAGTAGCAGCGGCGCAGCTCGCCGTCATCGGTTAAATGACGAATGGTGAGGTGCTGACCCGGCTGATATTGAAAAGTATCCAACTGCTCAGGCGCGAGATCAAAGGCAATGCAGATCGCTTGCTCGGTTTGTGGCTGAATCGATTTAATGGTTAATGGTATAAATTGGCTCATGGCAAAATCCTTCTTTTAGGTGGCGGTGTTCAGGCTTGTTATTGGTTTACCCTGCCCACCGCGCAATCGTTACAATTAAATACATTTGAAATAGTCAAAAGTTTCTAAGCAGTCCCGACATTGATATAAAGCTTTACAGGCGGTCGAACCGAATTCACTTAATAATTTGCTGTTGTTACTTAAGCACTGTGGACAGGTGATGCCATCGGTCAATGCCACATGCGTACCACAGCTATGTGACTGGCCTTGCGGCGGGGCAATACCATATTGCTGTAATTTGTGTTTGCCCGATTCACTCATCCAGTCCGTAGTCCAGGCTTGAGACAGATCCACAATGACTTTGACCGGCGTCAAACCGTTCGCCTCGAAAGCCTGGGTAATTTCTGCTTTTAATAAATCCGTGGCCGGACAGCCGCTATAGGTCGGCGTGAGTCGCACCACAATTTCATCCTGCTGATTCAGCTCGACGCCACGAACCATGCCCAGATCAATCACTGACAATACCGGAATCTCTGGATCAGAAACCTGCTGTAAAACGTCCCAACATTGATCTTCTACGTGTCGAATCAGATTCATGCGACTCACTCCCTGTGATTGTGCCGAATTACCAGTTCATGTTTGGATATGAGCGCTGCATGTATTGCAGTTCAGTCAAAACAAAACCGAGATGTTCTGTATGTAAACCCTGTTTAGCCCCACTACGATAAGCACCCAGCTCTGGCAGGCTTAATTTAAATCGGGCTAACTCGGCTGTAATGGTCTCCAGCCACTGTGCTTTTAAATGTTCAATATCTGGAATGACACCGCTATCGACCAACTGTCTTTCATCAGCCGTCAGGACAAAAAGTTCCTCGGTAAAACGCCATAACTGGTTTAGACCTTGTTGGGTTTTTTCATGCGCTTCTGCTGTACCTAAACTTAAACGTTCCATCCAGGTGGTGGAAAAACGCTGGTGATATTTCACTTCTTTGAGTGATTTCACTGCAAAAGCAGCTAGTTCAGCATGCTGACTTTGACTTAAGGCGCTAAACAATAAAGCGTGGTAGTGATCCATCAACCACTGGCGCACCAGAGTCTGGGCAAAATCACCATTCGGCTGTTCGCACAGCAGCAAATTACGGTATTCACGCTCGGTACGGAAATAAGCCAGCTTGTCTTCATCACGGCCCAACCCTTCCACTTCACCGGCCAGACTGAGTGCGGTACGTGCCTGACCGAGTAAATCCAGTCCGATATTGGCCAAGGCGATATCCAGCTCCAGTTCAGGAGCATGGCCGCACCACTCTGCCAAACGATGTGACAGGATCAGTTGACTGTCACCCACATGTAAAAGAAATTCTGCCAATACTTGATTTGTCATACTCTTCACCTTTCCCTTTACATGTGCTCGATGCCAGCTGGAATGTTATAAAAGGTTGGATGGCGATAAACCTTGTCCAAAGCAGGTTCAAAAAATTCTGCTTTTTCATCTGGCTGTGAAGAGGTAATCAATTCAGATTTCACCACCCAGATACTGATGCCTTCATTGCGGCGGGTATATACATCGCGGGCATTTTGTAGTGCGACTTCCTCATCCGGTGCACGCAGGCTGCCGACATGACGGTGACTTAGACCCTGTTTACTACGCACAAACACTTCATAAAGTGACCAGTTATTTTTGTTATTCATGAGCAAATTTCCTTATATTGATCAAACTATTTTTTAAGCGACTTTTTGTGCTGCTGACTGTTGCTGCTGTTTTTGAGCATAGACGGCTGCTGAATCACGTACCCACTTGCCGCCTTCCCAAGCTTTGCGGCGTGCTTCAATACGCTCATGGTTACACGGTCCCTTGCCTGCAAGAATCGCAAAGAACTCATCCCAATTGATTTCACCAAATTCGTAATGTCCGGTGGCTTCATTGAATTTGAGGTCTGGATCTG
Source organism: Acinetobacter sp. YH12226 (assembly GCF_013417805.1). GTDB lineage: Bacteria > Pseudomonadota > Gammaproteobacteria > Pseudomonadales > Moraxellaceae > Acinetobacter. Next base: position 63,908 of record NZ_VPDG01000013.1, read on the forward strand.
GAACGGTTAAACCCAGCTGCAAGACTTGCGATACGGTGTTATCGACAAATTTCTGACGTAGCTCATCGTTGCTGAATAATTTAATTTTCCACTGCATACTTTGTGCACTGTTCGGTGAATTATCATCACTTGGACCAAACATCATCAGTGCCGGCCACCAGAAACGGTTCACGGCATCCTGTGCCATCTGCTTTTGTTCCGGCGTACCATTGGCCAATTCCATCATGGCTTCAAAGCCCTGACGCTGATGGAAACTTTCTTCCTTACAGACACGCACCATGGCACGTGCATAAGGACCATAAGACGTACGGCAAAGTGCTACCTGATTGACAATTGCTGCACCATCCACCAGCCAGCCAATCGCGGCGACATCGGCCCAGCTCAGGGTTGGATAGTTAAAAATGGATGAATATTTCATGCGACCGGCAATCAGTTTATCCATCATGTCGTCACGATCAGCACCAAGGGTTTCAGCAGCACTGTACAGATACAACGCATGACCGGCTTCGTCCTGGACTTTTGCCATCAGTACGGCTTTACGTTTTAAGGTCGGTGCACGAGTAATCCAGTTGCCCTCCGGCAACATGCCTACTACTTCAGAGTGTGCGTGCTGACCGATCTGACGAATCAAGGTCTTACGATAAGCATCCGGCATCCAGTCCTTCGGCTCGATGGAAATATCCCTTTCAATCTTTTGATCGAAGATTTGTTGTTGGTTATTCATTGTTCCCTCACTTATCCCAAGTGTTGATACACTCAAATTAAAACGATACTTAATTAAAATCAATATCTATTTATTGGTATCATTTAATTTTTACTCCTTATTTTCAATAAATATTTGTTTTATATCATTTAATATTTTTTATTTTATTGTTACTCATTTTTAAACACAGATTTATGATTGACATTTTCAATTTTTAAACACAAATTATGAAACATCAAAATTAAAATACATCTCAAAACGTATCATAAATGGAGTTTTTACAATGTTAGAGTTAGACAGCAGCTCAAGCACAACGGATTATCAAGATACTGACTCAACCCATAATCCTATTGCCATCAAAAGCTTAGCTTCACTGGTGTGCGGCCAGGAATACACAGCGCAAGCCGATTTACGTACGGTTTATCATGCCATTAGCGGTGAAGCAGTTTATCAGGTTGGCAGTCAGGGCATCGATACCCAAGCCGTGGTGAAGTATGCCAAACAAAAAGGCGCGACTATTGCCACATGGACGTTTCATCAACGTACCAATGCACTGAAGCAAGTGGCTCAGTATTTGATGGAACGTAAAGAAGACTTTTATGAACTTGCCAAGGCAACCGGCTGTACTCGTAAAGATGCCTGGATTGATATTGAAGGCGGGATTGGCACCTTATATGCCTATTCGAGTTTGGTGCGTCGCGAACTGAGTGATGAAACAGCATGGGTCGAAGATGCTTGGATTCCTCTTTCTAAGCAAGGTAGCTTTGGCGCGAAACATATTCTGACGCCTAAAGCCGGTGTCGCTGTGCATATCAATGCCTTTAACTTTCCGATCTGGGGCATGCTGGAGAAAATCGCACCGACGCTACTGGCGGGCGTACCCTGTATTGTCAAACCGGCGACCGAAGGTGCCGAGCTGACCCATGCCGTGGTCAAAGCCATTCATGAAAGTGGTTTCTTGCCAGAAGGCTCGCTACAGCTCATTTGCGGACAGATCTATGATTTATTCGATCATTTAAATCCTCAAGATACGGTCACTTTTACCGGTTCTGCTTCAACAGGACAAAAACTGCGTTCGCATCCACACTTAAATGCTTACTCGATTCCGTTCACCATGGAAGCAGACTCAGTCAACAGTGCAATTTTGACGGCGCAAGCCAATGATGAAACGATTGATTTATTTGTTCGTGAAGTTTTCCGTGAAATGACCACTAAAGCTGGACAGAAATGTACTGCCATTCGTCGTGCTTTTGTGCCAGCCGAGCTATTGGATACAGTACAAGACCGTCTGATTGCAAAACTAAAAAAAGTGGTCGTGGGCGATCCGGCTCAGGAAGGCGTGATGATGGGTGCTTTGGCTAGCGTCAAACAGAAATATGATGTCGCTGCAAAAGTTGAACAGCTCAGCCAGGATGCAGAGATCGTATTCGGTAGCCACTTGCGTCAGGACTTTAAGATTCAAGTACAAAATACGGAGACATCTGCATGCTATCCACCGACAGTTTTGCTATGTAAAGCACCGGCTCAGGCAGAAAATATTCATAAAATTGAAGCTTTTGGGCCTGTGGTCACTTTAATGCCATATACTGACCTGGCTCAGCTTGCTGACCTGGTGGCACGTGGCGAAGGTAGCCTGGTGGCCTCCATCGTACGCAATACCGATGAAAATATTGAACAACTGCTCAGCAAAATTGCGCCATGGCATGGTCGTGTCCATATTCTGGATGCTGAAAGTGCCAAAGAAAGTACCGGACATGGCTCTCCATTGCCTTTACTGGTGCATGGTGGACCGGGTCGTGCCGGTGGAGGTGAGGAACTCGGCGGCTTGCGCGCAGTCAAACATTATATGCAACGTACTGCGATTCAAGGCTCGCCAAATGCCATGACCCAGGTCGGCCATAGCTGGACGGCAGGCGCTCAGGTCTTTGAAGACCGTGTGCATCCTTTCAAAAAGTCATTTGATGAATTGCGTATCGGCGAGCGCTTGCTGACTGCACGACGTAGCGTGACTGAAGCCGATCTAGTGAATTTCGGCTGCCTGAGCGGTGATCACTTCTATGCGCATATGGACAAAATTGCTGCGGCAGAATCACTGTTTGGTGAGCGTGTCGCACATGGCTATTTCGTAGTATCCGCAGCTGCAGGTTTATTCGTTGATGCTGCTCCAGGCCCGGTCATTGCCAACTATGGCATGGACAACTTGCGCTTTGTAGAACCGGTAAAAATTGGCGATACCATTCAGGTAGAACTGACCTGTAAGCAGAAAACTCCAAAAGCACTGCGCGATCCGGCACAGAAACCACATGGTGTCGTGGTCTGGGATATTAAAGTGAAAAACCAGCGCAATGAACTGGTTGCAACCTACGATATTTTAACGCTGGTTGAACGTGGCTAAAAATTCATACCAAAAAAAGGAATCATTATGATTCCTTTTTTTTATCTTTAAAAATTATTTGTATCTATTTTTAAAAACAGATTGACGTCTATCTATTTAGCCTCTAGATTAATTAAATGCGATACAACATAAAAATAACAAGCAAATTAAAAGTATCAAATAAACATCTCAAACGATCAGCACAGGATGTTGCATGATGAATGATAAATCGCTGAACCTAGAAATGGTTGAAAGGACGATTCAACCAACAGATCAAAATTTTGAGCCTATACCGACAGAAACGGCCGTGCCGCTGTCTGAACAGATTGAACCGCCACCGGAAAGCAGCACCTATCAATGGTATGTGGTGGTCATTTGTATGGTGGCTTACATTCTGTCATTTGTAGACCGTCAAATTTTATCGCTCATGATTGAACCGATTAAAGCCGATTTAATGCTAAGCGATACCCAGTTTAGTCTATTGCAAGGTCTGGCCTTCTCCTTGTTTTATGCCATTATGGGTCTGCCCATCGCAGCATTGGCGGATCGAAAGTCCCGGATTAAAATCATTGCAACCGGGATTGCGTTTTGGAGTCTTGCCACAGCGGCTTGTGGTCTCAGTAAAAACTTTATTCAAATGTTTATTGCACGTTTGAGTGTGGGTGCCGGTGAAGCTGCGCTTTCCCCTGCCTTTTATTCAATCGTTGCCGATTTGTTTCCGAAAGATAAATTAGGCCGTGCACTCGGTGTATATGCGATTGGTGCCTTTATTGGTTCGGGCCTAGCTTTCCTGATTGGCGGCTATGTGATTGGCCTGCTAAAAGATGTCAGCTTCGTGGCTTTACCGCTCATTGGTGAAGTGAAAACCTGGCAACTTACCTTTATGATTGTGGGTCTACCGGGCGTATTGCTGGCCCTGCTCATGGTGCTGACGGTGCGTGAACCTGCACGTAAGGGTATGAAAGTCGGTCAAGATGGCCAAGTCATTAAAGCCTCTTTCAAAAATTCGATTGGTTTTATCAAGACACATAAAAAGACCTTCTTCTGTCATTTTATTGGCTTTTCTTTTTACACCATGATGCTGTATTCGCTGCTAGGCTGGGCACCTGCCTATTACATGCGTAATTTCGGTCTGGATGCGAGTCAAACCGGTTATATCCTCGGTACGATTATTCTAGTCGCGAATACTTCAGGTGCCTTGTTCTGTGGCTGGTTGATCGACTTCTTCTCGAAACGTGGCTATAGCGATGCTGCAATTCGTACCGGTGCGATTGGCTGTGCAGCGCTGATTATTCCGAGTGTGCTGTTTACTCAAGTCGATAATATGCAGCTTTCATTTGCGCTGATTTTTGTGGCGATGTTCTTCTCCACTTTCCCGATTCCTGCATCGGCTGCTGCTACGCAAATGCTGACACCGAATCAGCTACGCGCACAGGTATCTGCCAAATTCCTGCTGGTTTCAAACCTGATTGCCTTAGGCGTCGGAACCACCGCAGTGGCGTTAATCACGGATAAATATTTCCAGAATACCTTAATGGTTGGTAACTCAATCTCGATCGTCAATGCGATTGCCGGATTGATTGGTTGCTTCCTGTTGTACAAGGGCTGTCAGTATTATCGTGAGAGTATGAAAGTCGAAAAACTGGCGGACTAAAATGGCTGGATATTGCTAAACCTTCTTAATTTTCACTTTTAAAGGCCTTTAATCCACATTAAAGGCCTTTTTATATCAGCCCAAAAAGTTCAATTTTTAGGTACTCATCATTCAATTCCGATCCAGCCTAGACAGGCTGCCTAAAAAAACGTATAACACCGTTTTAAATTTACAGGTGTGCACCGTTGAAACTTGTGCTTGCTCCCATGGAAGGCTTAACCGATCCGATTATGCGTGATGTGCTGACATCCGTAGGTAGCTTTGACTGGTGTGTGACCGAGTTTATCCGTGTCACCGATTCCCTTCTGCCCGATCATATTTATCATACTTACTGCCCGGAACTGTTGAATGATGGCAAGACGGCGGCAGGTACACCGGTACATGTCCAATTCTTAGGAAATAATCCGGAGATGCTAGCAGCGAATGCCGCCAAAGTGGCAGCCATGGGCGCACCGGCAATTGACATGAATTTTGGATGTCCGGCCAAAACCGTGAACCGTCATCGTGGTGGTTCAGTCCTGCTCGATGAACCCGAAGTCGTGCATGAGCTGGTTAAAGCCGTGCGTGATGCAGTGCCTGCGCATATTCCGGTTTCCGCCAAAATGCGTCTGGGTTATATGGACCGTAATTTCATGCTGGAAAATGCCCATGCCATTGAAGATGCAGGAGCAGCATGGGTTACCGTTCATGCACGCACCAAAGCCGATGGCTATACTCCGCCCGCATTCTGGGACCAGCTACAACCGATTCGTGAGACACTTAAGATCAATGTGATCGCCAATGGTGAAATCTGGAACAATGCCGATGCCAAACAGTGCCGTCTGGAATCCGGTTGCGAAGATCTGATGATTGGCCGTGGTGCAGTGACTACACCCGACCTGACCCAATGTATCCGTCAAAACTCGGATGCACCTTTGATGAACTGGAATGAACTACTGCAACTGCAAATTCGTTTTATCAACGGCCCAGCCAAAACTGAGATCGGGATGGTCGGCCGTTACAAGCAATGGCTGGGCATGATGTCGAAACATTATCCTGAAGCCAAAGCATTATGGGATGAAGTAAAACGGATTAAAGTTCTGGCCGAGATTACCGAAAAACTGAAAGCTTCAAATATTTAAAACTAAAAAGCCTTTGAATCATTCAAAGGCTTTTTTATGGGCTCGTAAAAGCTTATGACTGCTTAGGCTGTTTTGAATACCACTTCGAAATAAATCCAATCACAAAGTATGAATAGATTAATTTCTACTAGCAGAACATCCATATTCTAATTTTTCATTTGTTTTAAATTTTTAGATATTAAAGTTCTTTCATAAATCATTTTTTATAATCACTACAAAGGAAATACCCTCTCCTTGTAGGAGAGGGCGAGGGAGAGGTTTTTACCCCCCTCATCTCCTTGCTAAGCAGTGCTTCTTATCCCAGAGGGAGAAGGAACTTTTAATATTCATTTTAAAATGAATAGAACGATCATTTTTTTATTTATAAAAGAGATTTATGAATGCGTCCGCTCAATATTTAACAGGATTTCTTTTTTATCCAAACCACCGGCAAATCCTACCAGCTTGCCACTGCGACCAATCACCCGATGACAGGGTGCAATAATCGAAATCGGGTTTTTGCCATTGGCTGCACCCACGGCGCGTACAGCCTTGATATTACCTACCTGTTCAGCAATGTCGCGATAGCTTCGCGTTTGTCCGTAGGGAATATTCAGTAGCGCCTGCCAGACTTTTTTCTGAAAATCAGTACCGGCAAAGTCCAAAGGCAGGTCAAAAACATTGCGCTGACCGGCAAAATATTCCTGGAGCTGACGTCTGGTTTCAATCAAAACCGGATGCTGCGGATCTTCAACCAAGGTCGCCAGTTTCACCCGATTCGGCTGTTCACAGTCCCAAAGCACAGCCACCAGCGCGGTTTCATTCGCGACCAGTTGTAGCTGACCTACGGGAGAATCCATATAGAGATAACTTAAGTTCATGATGGCGCCCTGTCCCAATCACTGAGTTCATTTTCTATATTAACCCAGTTCACCGAGACAGGCAGAAACAAATTATGAAGAGGATACTTTCATCAGTACCAGACCGGAAATGATGAGTACGGCAGCCAGCATACGCAATGCTGTAGCAGGTTCACCCAGAACCCAAATACCGATGAGAAATGAACCCACTGCACCAATCCCGGTCCAGATCGTATAGGCTGTACCTAGCGGCAAAGTACGCATCGCATAAGCCAGTAAAGCAAAACTCAGTACCATGAAGACAATGGTAATAATACTTGGGGTGAGTCTGGTAAAACCTTCAGACAGCTTCATTGAATATGCCCAAACGATTTCAAAAATACCCGCAAGAATAAGTACAATCCAGGCCATGCAGCCCTCCTCCTTTTATATAAGAATCAGGCCGTCCTGACGATTTTTCCTGTAAATTCCGATATGCAATTCACAAGGGAGGTCGTTCCTCCTAGGTGTAAAAATTTGATAAAACCGCGTTTCAGCAATCTGGCTATTTTTACAAAACATCACTTATCGAGATACAACTTAACTTTGTCTTACTCAAATCTTCACGACATTCATGGCTACTCTGGTTATGGTAGATTTTGAAAATGCCAAGTCAGAAATAGTTCTAATAATCGGGCAATTCATTCACAACAATTACATGAGAATGGACTCAGAATATTAAGTTATACACATCAATTAAATTTAAACTTTGTCTGGAGAAATTACATAATGAAACACAAATATACGACACATTGATCACTTTTTGCCTGGTTCCATTATCAACCCATGGTGAATAAACAACCACCAAAGACAAGAGTTATAGGCGATAAAAAAGAACCCAATTTGAGTTCTTTTTATACAAATTTTGTCTAAATCGCAATCAATCAGGCTACAAACGATTACATTTTATGCAACATATCCATATGGTCATCAACATAGATATCTACACACTTATCCATAAAGTTATCCACATATTTATGCACTTATGAGTTTTTAACGATTACAATTGAACCTGTCCCACTCTCGCTAATTCCGCACGCATTTCATCAATCACAGCTTTATAATCCGGCTTGCCAAAAATAGCTGAACCCGCCACAAACATATCGGCACCCGCTTCGGCAATTTCACGAATATTGCTTGGCGTAACACCGCCATCAACTTCCAGACGAATATCACGACCTGAAGCATCGATCAGTTTGCGTGCCTGACGCAATTTATCCAAAGTCATTGGAATAAATTTCTGTCCACCAAAGCCCGGGTTCACACTCATGAGCAGAATTTGATCGACTTTATCCAGTACATAATCCAGATAATGCAGTGGCGTTGCTGGGTTAAACACTAGACCCGCTTTGGCGCCACCTGATTTGATCAACTGTAAAGAACGGTCAATATGATCAGACGCTTCCGGATGGAAAGTAATGATATCAGCACCCGCTTCAAGGAAATCTCCGATCATGCGATCTACCGGCTTAACCATCAAATGTACATCAATGGGCGCCTTAATCCCATAATTTTTCAAGGCCTTGCAAACACCCGCACCAAAAGTCAGGTTCGGCACATAATGGTTATCCATGACATCAAAATGGACAACGTCTGCACCTGCTTCCAACACGTTCTCGACTTCTTCACCTAAACGGGCAAAGTCAGCAGATAAAATAGAAGGGGCAATTAAATAAGGCTTGGACATGGGAGAACCTGGCTTGTTGAAATTGGATTTTTCCCATTATATCAAATCCGCTCCGGCTACTGTGATTCGATGTTGCAAGATTAAAACGCTGTGTAACGCTTTGAGGCTTATGCCGGCATCACCGCTTGGTTTAAAATGCAGGATAATGATGAATAGTGTAGAAAACTGATGAAAAGTATTGCCCATATCCAGACGCAACAAGCAGCACGAATTGCCAAACGCCTGGCCAATCACTGGAAACATAAATTTAATATTGATGAAACCGAACAAAATTTCCTGATTCATTTTCCAAATGCTGAAGTGATATTGGCTCCTGAACAGGATCATCTAACCGTAACGATTCAAAGTAATGATGAATCCACTGACCTGAATAAACTTGAAAATGTAGTACTGGATCATCTGATCCGTATGGGACAGGAAAATCTGACTGCTAACTGGCAAAGATAGGTATTAAAAAGCCTTAGTGATCAGGGCATAGCAATGATCAGAAACTAAATACGATGATTCGCCTGTTCATTAAAGGCATGAATACGCTCAATTCTTTTATCCAGTTCGGGGTGAGATTCCAGATATTTTTTAAACTTCCCGATCAGGCGAATCCATTTCAGTTCGGTTTCTGTCAGGTGTCGGTCTTTTCCATCGATATTGAGGGTGAAATTTTTCATTTTTAAGGTTTGAGACTCCTCTGCCAGTATTCTGGCATTTTCCACCCGCTACAAAAAGTTAGACAAATGAATACTGGAAATCTGCTGTTGATGCCAATGCTGCATGGCATAGTCATCGGCATCCAGTTCAATCGCCTGCGAATATCCGGCATCGGTCAGGACCACTACATATGCGGTGACCACATCACTTAAATCTCCAGTTACAAAGGCAAACAGTCCCGCCACACCCAGATTAGAAATCACTTTTTGCATGCTGTGCTTCTGTACCAGATGGCCTTGTTCGTGGGCCAGTACTGCGAGGACTTCCTCATCAGTGCCGCTGATTTTCACCAGTTCATCAGTCACAATAATGGTGTTATTCGGGATGGCTGCGGCATTCATGCCCATGCTTGATCCACCTTGACGGAAAATAATTTTTGCAGGTTTTCCTACAGCAATCTTTTGTTCATACAAAGTTTTTAATCGCATCTGCTGTTCTTCCGGTAGTGTACTTGGTTGGGTCTGGGCAATTAACTGCTGCTCTGTCCGGTTGCCTACTTCAACCAGAGTCTGCTCCGGAAGGAATTTTGCCAGCTGTTTGGCACTATAAGGAATCCCCCATTTTAAAATCACAATCACTGCACTAATCTCGATGATCATGGAAAAGAAAATCAGGATCGGTGAACGTTCAAACTTCCAGATTGCATGATAAATATCTTTATGTTTAATCCCGAGCCAATGTGGCGCTTTGCTTAAAAACTCAATCCGACGCTCTTCAGGCAGCTCAATAATCGGTTTACGACCACCGACACCACCAATGTAGGCCATGTCCGGATAAGAAAAATAAAAATCTGCAGCGCTAACTTGTACTGGAACATCCTCATCAAGTTTCAAGACAATCCCTTGTTGCTGATCCGGTACAATCCAGGCACAACGGCCTTCAGCGAGAATTCCATCATAAAACTTAACTTCGATAGGTCGTTTCATCACATTTACTCCTATAGCGACGCATCGAAATCAAATACGTTCAGGATTTCATCGGCCAAAGCACTCGGGTCAGGTTGCAAGATATGCTCAAGATTGGTTTCATCTTCAGCCACATATAGTTCTAAGTGTTTTAACTGATATTCATATAAACGGATGGCAGCCCAAGGCGTCATTAAGCCCAGACTAAGAACACGCACTATCCAGTTGCTCAGCACAATCCAGCTATAACGCCAGGTAGTTACCCGTGTTTTAAAGTAACTTTGACCAAGCTCCACATGATTCCAGGTAATGAGGTATAAACGTGCAGAAATGACCGGCCAGACCAGCGCCAGACAAAGCAGATAGCTAAGCAGTAAACCCAGACTAAACAAATTGGTTCCAATCCGGTCTACCCAGTACACCACTGCTGCAAGCCAGCCAATACCAACCAGCAGGCAAACACCCAAGGGCAGATAAACGGCAGACATAAACTTGGACCAGTTAATATTCAGCTTGAATTGCAACTGACCAATCGATAAATGATTAAAGCAATATCGTTTATAGAGCCAGATCATCACCGGACTAAACAGCAGCAAAGTAAAGATATTGAGCAGGATGGCTAGAAATAAGACCCTATAAGCCTCGCGGTTGCTGCCATTAAAATAAAAGCGCACATTGCCATATTTGCTATTTCGGGCCTTGAATTTCAGGGTCATCCGAATGAGCCAGGGCAAACACAGCGCAGCGACCATCAATAAAGAGCTGGTAGCAAGGATTGAGTAGTTGGTCAGTACGACGGTAACCAGATACAGTTCCAGTGCAAACAGACGACCCAGCAAGATCCGGCTGGGCATGGCCACAAAGTCGAAGCGATGGTTTAAAAATTGGGTATTGCCGTAGAAATAACGCATACGGCGTGCCTTGGCCCAAGGGCTGTACAAGGTCAATGTCACTATGGTCAGCATCAGATTCACCATCCAGATACCAAAATATTCGGATGCACTGCCATGAAATCTGAATCCATATCGCTGATATTTCGGTCTGACAGAAGGCGTGGCTTCAGTCGAAAAACTTGAAGCAGCTGGAAATAATGACTCACTGACACGAATACCGTCTGCTGTCTGCTGCATGACGACCCCAATTTTTTATACTTTTATACATCTGATATTAAAAGAAAAACCCCCAGAATGTAAAAACATTTTGGAGGTTTTTTAATCTTTTTGGCTTTGCTACATATCTGCAGTCCTACTTTAAGGATTTAACTGCACGGCATGGAATTGCAAATGATCATCTACGAAACTTTGAATAAAGTAATAACCATGATCATAGCCCTGATGTTCACGCAAAGTTAGCGGCTGGTTGACGGCATCACAAGCTTGCTGAAACAAGGCTGGATTAAGCTGACTATAGAACTGATCCGAAAAACCCTGATCAATCAGGATATCGCTAAATAAGGCGCCCTTTTCCTGAACCAAAGCGGTTGCATCATGTTCGAGCCATTCCTCTTTCTCAGTACCCAGATAATTCGAGAATGCTTTGTCGCCCCAAGGACACTGGCTCGGGGCACAAATCGGTGCAAAGGCTGAAACAGATTTGAATTTTTCTGGATATTTAAATGCCAGAGTCAATGCGCCATGACCGCCCATAGAGTGGCCAAAGATGCCGATCTTGCCGGGATGGATCACGAATTCCTCAGTGACCAGTGCGTAAAGCTCATCGACAATAAAGCTTTCCATCTGATAGTGTTCAGCCCATGGTGCCTGGGTAGCATTGATATAAAAACCCGCACCCTGACCGATATCCCAGTTGTCGCCTTCTGCCACACCTTCGCCACGCGGCGAAGTATCTGGTGTAATCAGGATCAAGCCAAGCTGTGCCGCCAGACGCTGTGCATGTGCCTTGATGGCAAAGGTTTCTTCAGTACAGGTCAAACCTGCCAGATAGAATAATGCAGGACAGCTGTGGCCCTCTAAAGCTTGAGGCGGCAGAAAAATGCCAAACTTGGTCGGGGATTTAAGATAGCGCGAATCAAAACGATAAATGCGCTGTTCACCTTCAAAGCTTCTATTGTTCTGTATAAGTTTCATGGCTATTCCTTATTATTGCAACCGGTCTGTGGATGACATTGATCTAGGGAGATGATGTCGCCGTAGTGGTCTGTGGAAATAAACGTTGCTCCAGTTGCGGCAACATCAATTCCATATTCTTACCAATCACCCATTGCGGTTCTGATGGCTCAAAACCTTGAGCTGATTCCCATTTTGCTACGGTATCTGTGGCCTGTGCGAAAGCGCTTTGCAAGCTGCTATTTTCACGCATGGCTTCATCAAAGAACGCACGACCAAAATAGGTATAATCCGCTTCATTCGAACAGCCAAAAGACTGCCGATCAGCTGCCGAAGCCGTAATCACCAAGGTATTGTCATTCTGTAAAGCAGAAGCAAAACTGCCTGAAAAACAGGCCGAGATTACGATCACGCGCCAACGTATGCCTGATGCATCTAGTGTTTCACGCAACCATTTTGGATCAACCTGCGCCAGATCCAGTGGGGCATTTTCCATTTCAAATACATTCGGCAAACCGTGAGAGGTCATATATAAAAATAATACGTCACTTTCACGGTTCATCTGCTGCCCCATACGGCGCAATGTCAGCTCCATACTGGTTTTGGAAGCAATCGGCATAGTGGTACGTGTCGCTGGGTGATTGACCAAGGCAATCGATCGGCCAAAAGTACCAAAACGGGTATCAAACTGCTCTTTAATCCGCTCAACTTCAGAATGGAATACATCCTGATAGCTCGCTCCGGCTACCCCCATGAAATACCAGTGTGACTGTGCAAATTCACCATACTCGATATTTTCCAGCGCTTTATTCAGCAAAGTTGGCTGGGCATAGAAAGCATCTTCGGCAAAACTCGGTGGAATTTCTTCGACTTTCCAGATCGGCTGATCTTTGACTGAAATCTGCCAAACTACTAGCGTAAACAAAGTCGCCAGCATAATCAGCGCACGTTCCCACCACGGCCATTTTAATTCATGTGAAATCACCCAGACCACTGCCAGACTTTGCCAGACAAACAGCATGACAAAGAGCGTTGGAATATAGTCGTAAAGGATATAAGGCAGATAATCCAGATCACCCAGATACTGAATCAGACACTGGAACAGCATGATATGGGTATCTAACACCAACCATAACAAGGCTGGCACCAGCATCAAGCGTGGATTATTGACCCGTTGCGAAAGAAAAATACCGACAATCAGGGCAATGAAAGGCCAAAGCGCATAACTGATCAGGCCTTGAGAGTTAAAATCTCCCATACGGCCTGAACTGAGCCAGCTAAACAAACTGTTGGCGCAGCCCCCTAAGATCCCCCAGAACACCAGTTGCATGATGGATGGACGGACCAGTTGTAAAGAACGCCTCGACCCCAGAAATAACCACATCCCGGCAATTTGGTTGCTCTTAAAATCGTGCCAAAAATTAATGGAGGGTTTAAAGTCGATCATAGGATTTCAAGGAGATGAGTGGCTCGCTAATGTGCTGAATAAGTTTATGCTTGATAAGCATTTAATCAATGCTAATTTTAAATATATAACAAATCTTTGCTTAATAAAGAAGCCATTATCCTATTCAGCTACAAGTTCATGCTGAAAATACGCATCAAAGCGACAAGCATCGCCTTGCCATTGATGATTTGGCTCTTTTCCGGCCAGAAATACCGCCAGACGCGGACGTTTGACCACGACACGTTTGCCAATTTTCTGTGCCAGTTCCAGAAGATTATCGCCCAGATCCATTTCACCATCTTCAGGCAATAACATATGCAACAGCTGCATCTGTTTTTTGACCTGCGCCTGCTTTTTGACTGCCTGCTGGTTTTGATCCCGCTGTGGAAACATTGGATCAAGATAAACTACATCGACAACTTTATGCTGCTGGGCCTGTTGCTGCAGATAATCGGCTGAATCAGAAAAGACCAAATGAATCCGGGATACGACCTGACTCAGGAATGCATCCGACTGGGCACGTATATGGCTATCTTCCAGCAAGGTGAATAGAACCGGATGCCGTTCAACCAGAGTCACTTGCGCGCCTAAATGTGCCATCAACAGACTGTCATGTCCTAGACCTGCAGTCGCATCAACCAAGCTTGGTTTTTCACTTAAATTACAGGCACGTGCAATCATTTCTGACTTTAAAGATGCACGTTTTAAACGTCCAGTTTCTGCTTGCCAGTCCGGTTGCATCTTCATGCCGTTGGCACATAACCAGAGTCCGTCAGCATCGACACAGAGGGCCAGTTCAGGATTTAAACGGAAAAAACGTGCATTGAGTTTTTCAACAGTTTCAATCTCAACCTGTACCCCACGAGAAGAAAGCACAGCCTCAAAGTGCTGTGCTTTCTCTTGATAGTCAGATTCGGCATATAAGCGAATCGCGCTTACCATAATTTCCAACCTGTATAGGCAAATAATAAAATCAGCAGACCCGAAGCAATACGATACCAGGCAAAGATCATAAAGTCGCGTTTAGCCACATAAGCGACCAGCGCACGGATTAATATCAATGCCGAGATAAAGGAAACCAGAAGCCCAACTCCGATCACGGTCCAGTCTTCAGTCGTATTTAAGACATCATAGCTTTGATAAAGGTCCAGCAGGCCAGCGCCGATAATGACCGGAATACCCAAGAAAAATGAAAATTCAGTCGCTGCCTTACGGGACACACCGAGGAACATCGCACCGATAATAGTTGCGCCTGAACGGGAAGTACCCGGTATCAAGGATAGAACCTGAATTAGGCCAATCCAGATCGCATCTCTAATGCTGAGTTCTTCAACTTCATGGACACGGACTTGTGGTGGATTCTTTTCAATCCAGATAATGATCAGACCACCGACAATTAAACCAATGGCAATCGCAATATCATTAAACAGTAATTGTTTGACGGTTTGTCCCAGCGTCAGACCAATCAATATAATCGGAATAGAAGCCAGAATCAGGCCAATGCCTAAACGGCGACCTTGCGGTTCACCGCTGACAATCCCGGTCGCTGCACCCCAAAGACGTGCCCAATATTCATAAATAACGGCAGCAATTGCCCCCATCTGGATCGCGATGACGAATACATCACTCTTTTCCTTGGTCCAGAAATTCATTAATTCTGATGCTAAAATCAAATGGCCGGTACTAGAAATAGGCAAAAACTCGGTAATGCCTTCGATAATACCCATGATGGCCGCTTTGAGTAGCAGTAAAAGATCCATGCTTTATCCTAATTAATTATGCTTTGCCTTGTTCTGGAATTTTTTTCCACGCGTTATCGCGTAAATATACGGGTAATGCCAATTCTGCACTCACCCAATTTTCTGCTTTTGCCGCTGCACGTGCAATGCTGGCAATATCCTGTGCGGTCGCATGCACATCTTTATAAATTGAAGTTTCGCTTTGTACCAGTTCAGCACCTGAGCCAACCGGGGTAAAGCGCACAGCTTGGCTACCTTCTGCATAACTTAACAGTTGCTCATCATCGACCGGTTGCATAATTCCTTGTGCATCCAGTTGATAGCTCGCGATATAGACTTCGCTCATGCGGGCATCCAATACCGCAGACACTTCAGTCAGACCATGCAAACGGTAGGCTGCTTGTGCCAAAGCCTGCAAAGTTGACACCGGAATCACCGGCACATCATTGGACCAAGCCAAGGCCTGAGTCACGGCAGCATTAATACGCACACCGCTAAAAGAACCCGGACCACGACTAAAGGCAATCGCGGTCAAATCAGCAATGGCCAGCCCAAGATCTTGCAGACCTTGTTCAATCATTGGGAGAATCGTTTGCGTTTGTGCCTTGGCGCGCGCATCAAGCTGAAAAAATAGTTCTTGAGTATCATCGATTACAGAAACGGAACACTGCTCATTGGCAGTCTCCAATGCCAGCACTTTCATGCACAACCTTAATTCAGAGAATATAAAAAACGCGGATATGATACTCCACTCATATCCGCTACGCGAGATTTTCCCGAAACAGATACAAAAATGCCTAGAAAATCTAGGCTTATGCTTCAATTAATAGAACAGTGCCTTAGAGTTGCACTTCTTCCAAATCCTGAAATTTCTGAAAATGCTCGGCATAATGCATGGCACTCATTGTTAATTTTTGAATACTGTCATCATCCAGCATTTTCACCACTTTACCGGGTGAGCCCATCACCACGGAATTATCGGGTATCACCTTACCTTCCGGAATCAAGGCATTGGCACCAATAATACAATTCTTGCCAATCACGGCATGGTTCAGAATGACGGCCTGAATTCCGATCAGGCTGTTATCTCCAATGGTACAGCCATGCAACATAGCCTGATGCCCAATTGTCACATAATTGCCAATATTCATCTCGATGCCGGCATCCGTATGCAGCACGGCATTTTCCTGCACATTACTAAAGTCACCCAATTTAATTTTACTGTTATCTGCACGTACTACAGCCCCAAACCAGACACTGACTTGTCGTCCAAGCTCAACTTGTCCAATCACTGTTGCCGTTGGTGCCACCCAGCCATCCCAGGGCTGATGTGTAGCGGTAGGTAAGTGTCCCTGAAATTTGTACAACATTGATAAAATCCTGTTCAATGGTTAAAAAAATTTGGAGCGTTTAAACGTTGGAGAATTAAGCAAGAATGGCCAGTCTTTTTTATAATCCAGCCCATATTGAAATAAAGAAATCAGCATACGTGCGGTCAAGCCCCAGACCACTTCATTTTCTACCCGCATACTCGGAAAATATAAAGATTGCTGGGCAAAGCGAACTTCATAAGGCGTAGGTGTCACTTCAAGCAAATGCTGCAATGAGGCAAAGAAAATCCGGTCGATTTCCGTCGGTTGTGGAATCAGCTTCACTTGCGGAGGAATCAGTCCCACAATCGGTTTGACCAGCATGCCATTGCGGGCTTTTTGCATGGGTAAATCACCCATCAAATGCACATCAAAGGGGTTCAATGCCGTTTCCTCATAGGCTTCCCTTAAAGCCACCACAATATTACTGGTATCTTGCGGATCGCGCTTGCCACCCGGAAATGAGACTTCTCCGGCATGATTATTCAAATAAGCTGAACGGCGCGTCAGCAATACTTTCGGATCAGCTTCATCTGTAATTGCAATCAACACGGCAGCATGCGCAGATCGGATACGCTTGGAAAAACGTAAGCGTTGCTGCAACCTTTGTGTCAATTCACATGCATCCATTCTTTCAACCCTGACGATGATCATAATTTCATCATAGCTGATTTTAGTCGGGGCGGGAGAGAAATGATGCCAAATTTTGCTTTTTCAGTTATCCTGAGCATACTTTTATCATTGATGATGAATATGAACTTCTGTGTGAATTGTGGACATAAAACCACTGCTAAAATTCCTTTGGGCGATCAGCAAATTCGCAGCGTATGTGATTCATGCGGCTCTATTCATTACATTAATCCGAAAGTAATTTGTGGCGCTTTAGTCTTATTCGAAAACAAAGTACTGTTGTGCCGTCGTGCCATTGAACCACGCTATGGCTTATGGACTTTACCTGCCGGCTATATGGAACTGTTTGAAACCATGGAGCAAGGGGCTGCCCGGGAAACCCGCGAAGAAGCCGAAGCTGAAGTAGACATTGAACAGCTTTACTGTATGTATAACATTCCGCGTATTGGTCAAATTTATGTGTTGTTTAAAGCCAATCTGATTGATGGAAAATTTGGTGCGGGTGAAGAAACCATCGAAACGCGTTTATTTGATGAAGCAGATATCCCCTGGACTGAACTAGCCTTCCCGAGTGTAGAACATACCCTCAGACATTATTTTGAAGACCGTAAAAATAATATTTTTCCAATGCATCTGGAAACCTTAGGCACGCGTCTAGACCATACCGGTTAAATCTAATAGGCATAAAAAAATCCCATACTAAGATGGGATTTTTTTATTTTTAAAGAATATTATTTGGCTTTGACTTGATAGCAATCCGCAAGCTTAAACTCAACCGAACCACCGTTTAATTTTGCTAGGCTAATATCTGCCGGTGTTTCACCCTCATTGTTATTATTATAAACTTTTTGAAAACTCGCATAGGTATTGGCCCATTGTACCCCATCCCCTGCCGAATTCAGGAAAGTTACACGCCCATTCTGGCCGACATTAGTATCCAACACATTAGACAAATTGAGCAGCGCACCACCGATCACAATCGAATCCCTAGAATCCGGTGAAGACTGGATGCGTGAATCTACCCCTACCAATGCGCCATTAATATTACCAAACTTTTCATTGGCCAGAATCAGACGCATGGAAACCGCTTTATCAGCCACAAATGCACGGCCCAAAGTCCCGAGGCGATATTGTTGTATGCTTTGATGATCTAAGAGCGTATCTGCCAACACATCACCCTTACAGCCATTCACCGGATCAGTCGCGAAATTGCTGGAAGATTGCATATTGGTGCGTACATCACCATTACTGTCAATTACGATTCCCAAAGTAATTGGATTAACAGTGGTATCTGTAAATTTAAATTCCAGATTGGCATACATTGGGAAGATATATTTCTCCCCATCTGCGACGTTCTGCGCTGTTTTAAAAACCTGACGATCCAGATAACTAATCGGGAAAATCTTATATAGATCAACGCTTCCCGTATAGTTTTCACCATCGGCCTGCAAACGCCACAACCCCAAGTTGGCTTGATCGGAAGTATCCAGCGATTTTTTGTCAGTCACCACCTTATAGAAAGCTTCTTTACCCGCGATCACATAATCATTCAATAATCTGCCTTGATACAACTCAAGCGGAGTCGCATTATTTGCAACATTCAAGCGGTAAGGCGTGTTAATGGTTTTACTGGTTGGATGAATCCATGAACTTTGTGGATCAGCGGTCATTTGTACCGGTTTCACCTTACGGATGAGTTGAGCATTAATCCCCCCTAAGGAAGATAAATTTTCTTTAGCCAGAATTAACTCATTATCACGCCATTGTAAGCCGCTGCCAAAGGTATAGCCCTGGCGATCGGTAATCAGCATAAAATGGCCAAATAAATATTTATTATTCTTATTCTTAATATCACAAGGACTTTGATTACAGCCCACCAGTCCATCTGAACCCGTCAGGTTACTACCAATTACGTCTGAAGTTGAGAATAATGAAAATTCTGGCTGATACACGGCTGCGTTAGCAATCGTCACCAGTTTTTTAACGGTGGCAAAAGCCACCTCATCCGAAATTATGCTGATATCAACAAAATCTTTAATTTTGGTCGCCAAATCGGCATCCATCAGATTGATATTCTCACTGGTTTTCGCCAGGTCTTTACGCATCTCTTCAGTAATATACAAAGGTTGTACATCAGATGGATTAATAATACGCCCTTCTTCTAGCGCCAAAGCTTGCAGAATTTTAACCAGACGCATGGCCACCTGAACGGTAGGATCATTAGGCACCAAATCACCTACCGGACGTCGAGTAATCCCAGTTGCAATATCGATTACGCTTAAACGCGGCAGCTGGGTCTGGGCACTAAAACTGGCATAGTCGCTGAGTTTAATTTGACCTAAATTAATCTTGCGCGAAGCAAAACTTTGAATATAAAACTCAATATTATCCGTCTTTTGACAGGTTCCAGAAGCAACCCCATTTTTACTATCAAATAACGTAATAAAGGTATTTTCTGTATCGCTACTACAGTTAAAGTTCAAACCATCGAGCGGATATTCCAGCCCCCATTCCACACAGTTAGTTGTACCTGGGGTACAAGTACCATTAGTCGTGGCTTCATCGTTTTTTTCTGGAATGACATTGGCACTTTCCCCACCACACCCGCTCAGTGCCGTTAAAAGTGTGGTTAAAGCAAATGGAAATAATATTTTATTTTTCATATTTTTTGTACTCGAATAGTCCTTATCGAATGGCGACTAATTTTAGTTGTCCATGATTTGTCAGCATCTTGTCTTCAATATCTATCGCAGAGGCCAAAGGCGTCAATAATATATATTCACTTTGAGCAGGAATCTGGAGAACACCTTCGATACGCTCATGTTGAATAATATTCGCCTGACCTTCCTGATTTTTAAAACCGCCCGCTCCTTCAAGCACACAGCCACGACTGTCTAAAAACACAACAAAAGGCCAATAATACGTTGGATTTTTCTGGCTAGAAGCATAAGAGTTGATCTGAATATTCTGGATATCGGATTGAAGCTTTACCACTTCAAAATCAAATTCGTCTGCTTTAAGAGGTACGCGAGGCCACAGGTTAACTGCTTTTTTAAGGCTGATTTCTTTCGCTTTTTTAATTTTCTTATCATTAAAACACTGCTTGCCCAAGCTATCAATGGTCTCCGACTGTGAAATACGATAATAACTTTGAGCCAGTACCACAGGACCGGAATCTACTTCTGGCGTTTGAAACAAGGATTTTAATACGGATTGTCCCACCCCTTTTTCACGTTCAATTGTCTGGATCTGGGTAGTTCCGATATTTTTATCCACGACTCCTTCGGGCATGCTATAGAAACGTTTTTTGCCTTCCAAATTAAATTCTTTATTTTCCAGATACTCACTATCCACATATTCAATGCCTTCAACCTGGCTAAATCCCGGCTTTTGTATGGTAGCAACAGAAGATCCAACTCCAGCATCAGGAATTTGAATAGTTTGAGATCCAAGTATTAATTGTGGTTTAGACTGAATCTTTTCTTGCGCAATATGCGGTTGTACTGGTTGTACTGGTTGTACTGGTTGTACTGGTTGTACTGGTTGTACTGGTTGTACTGGTTGTACTGGTTGTACTGGTTGTACTGGTTGTACTGGTTGTACAACCATATTATGGTCATGCTTAGGTTTAACTTGCCTATTTTCTACGACGGGCAATTTTTCTATGTTTTGTCTTACAGGTATAGGCTGAACTGCTGCAGCTCCTACTTTTTTCGACAATCGATATTTTTCCTCAGTTTTTTTCTCTGCATTATTACGTGGTACGACTAATGGTCGCCCATCCGGACCAATAATCGTAATAAATTCTTTAGCGCTTGTATAAAAAGACAAGGGGACCAGACTTAATACCAGTACCGTTGTCAATCCTACTTTCCCTGTCTTGATCATTTCTTCCTTACCAACGCGTGCGATAATTCAAACCTAAAATTGTAATTTTGGTATCTGTTTTTACGTTTAAACCTGCATATGGGTTTAATAACAGGTTATTTACCCCGGTCTGGTTGGCTAAACTACTGGTATTTGCTGGAATCTGATCTTTGCTACGCAAGAAACCAATTGATAGATCCAGATCAGTGTCTGCATCAAAACGGTAACCCACACCTAAACCAAATAACTGTGCACCATTGATCGGTACCATGGTATTACGCTTATTTTTTGGAATAGCACTGGTCCGTGGTTCATAACCTGCCCGAAGCTTCAAACGGTCTGTAGCGGAATATTCCATCCCGATACCAAAGTTCCACGGCGATTCAAATCCCATCGGTAAAGCCAAGGTTGAGTCAGTAACATTGGCAGACAAAATTTTGGCAATTTTTAGGGCTGAAATGGTACGATCAAATTCGAATTTAAATTCGTCCCAGACCTTGTAATCTGTCCAGCCAATATCAAAATTCACTTGCAAATCTGGCATCACTTTATATTTGATACCTGCCTGAAAATGCGCCGGATATTCAAAATCCTGCGACACCAGACCAGATTCACTCGATGGTATGTAATTAGGAAATCCAAGAATTGCAGCCAGAATCTGGCCGGTCGGTGAGGTCATTAAACCTTTAATCATTTCCTGAGGAGCTTTGGCATTATCAATATGATATTTACCTTTTAAGCGCATTTTTGCAGCACTTTGGTACACCATACCAAAACTAAAGTCTTCGCGCGGTTCCCACAATATTCCCAGGTTATAACTTGGGCTTAAGTTCTGCTCAAGCTCCAGTTGCATTTGACCAAACTTGCCAAATGGGTTCATCCCCTCATCCGCATTACAGATCCCGAGCAAAAGAATATCTGTAATAATGTCGGAATTTTCTTTAAACGGCGTACACACGACTTCGTCGATCATACGCAACATCCCAATCAACTCATTCGGGAAACGCAAGTCCGTTTTCATCCCGATGGCTTGATAAGACATCCCGATAGAAGCACCAATCGACAGTTGGTCATTGACCTCATAACCGATGGATGGTGACAGATAGGTAATCCGCTCTAAAGCAACCTGCTGTCCCATAAAGTTTGCCGGGTTCCCATCTTCATGACCAAAACCTGCCATGAGAGGAGCATAAACAGCAGTCGCATAAGTGGCTTTCGATCCAGGGGGATTGTATGCGATCCCCATCGTGGGTGCAGTCAAAGGAAGACCTTCGCCTAAATCCACCATTTTTTTCAGAAAAGGAACATACAGGCTGACATATTCCACATCGCCTTTGACTGGGCCTTTAAAATCGGTACACAAATCAGATGAAACTTCAGGACCGTCATTACAGACAATAGGATCATCAGAATAGCCAAATACGTTATATCCGGCCGGTACTGAAAACTCACGCTGGATATCAAAATTAGCCACAATGATTTGCTGTTCGGTTTGCAGACCATCAATTTTAGTCAGTGCAGCCGGGTTAAAGTGGATGGCATTGACCCCTGGAGGATCTGCGGTGACGGCATTCCCCATGGATAGTGCACGTAAATCAACTGAAAGGTTGGTTCCCAATTGTGCAAAGGTATAACTTGAACAGCCCGCAAGAATAATTCCTGTTAATAACGGGCTAAGTCGAATGTTTTTCATACGACACCCCTATTAACTGATTTTTTTACCAAAACCTAAAATATCAAGTGGGAATGATAATCCCAACGAAACATCCGGTGCATCTTCGGTCAGCCCTAAGCCAACGGTACCATTAACAATGGTTTCTGGAGAAACTCGCACCCCTAAGGAAATTGCAAAGGTAGAACTGGTCTGATCTGCAGCAGAATAACTTTCACCAGTGTTATAGTTAAATTCCGCACCAGTATTAAAGCTTTGCTGATAGGACATGGTCATCGAAACATCATAGTTAAATGAATATGCGAAACCAAAGGCAAAGCCTCCACTAACACCAGGTTCAAACTCCTCAATAATCCGGCTACCTCGACGCTGATTCAGGCCCGATTCTTTAAAACCATAGTTCGCAGAAACGGATGCAAACAATACAACTGGGTCAATGTATTTACGTGTACTAGCACCCACTCCAGCAGAGTAATAGCCCTTTCCTGCTGCCAGATCTGTCGCAGCATTAATTTCATAAGGACTGTCACCCGTTTTGGTCGACAAATTTGCAAATAAAATCAGAGGCAGACGACCCGCTTTTAGTGGAAAGGGTTCCCAGCGAGCGCCCAAACTAATATCGCCCAAACCTGCAGTAGACGTATCTTTTAACAAGTCAGTTTTGGCCACTAAAGGTAGAGATGCAGTCAAGGTCAGGTTATCTTTCACACCATATTGGAAAGTAAAAGTATTAGTCATACTATGTGTTGCATTTTCTTGAACACGTAGTTGATACAATTGGCCCTGAGCCATTTCAATATCGAGTTGAGTGTCTCGATAATAGGTATAATCAATATCGTAATATGATGAAATTTCACCTTGTTTTATCAGAGAGTATTGGCGTTCATTTGACGTAAATACTTCTTCCAGGTTAGCTGCCTGAGTAGCATCTCCTTCTTGTTGCTGTAAAGCTTGAGATGCATCTACTACCTGGCCAGCCTGAGTCTCTACAGGTGCTGCTGTTTCCACGGCAGCCTCTTCAACTGCTTCATATCCACCTAGTTCCGATTCTTCTGCAGTCTGCGTTTCGACCTGCCCGGTTTGAGCCGGTACAGATGCAGCAGTTTCAACAACAACTTCTTCATCAACCGTTTCGTATTCACCTAGTGCTGGTTCTTCTGCAGCAAATGCAACGCCCATTACCATTTGAATGCTCAGTGCCAAGAACGTCTTGTTCATCCATTTACTGTTCATATCCATTTCACCATTTTAATTTTTATTACTGTTTTTCGTTTTATTTATTCTTGTAATACAGTCTCAGGAAGTTATGTTGATATTCCCCAAATTGTTCTGACTCTGTATTACGATTACGGTCCATACGGATCGTAGAAGCTTTATCAGCAATTTTGTCCATATAAAATTGTGGATACTGCATGTCAACCAAGGCATAGCGATTAATCGTAGCATCTTCTACATGACGCATATCTGATTCTTTTAATACTAGAAAATTTTTGCGATATTGCTCAGGTACATTAATCAGGAACAAAGTGTTATTTTCCCAAATATCCTGAAAACGCCGTTCCTCAAAACTGATATTACCAAGTGCCGGATCTGCAACATAAACCCGGCCATTTTTATAACCTTTATAAACTACAAAATGCTTAAATCCCGCATAAGAAATCGGAACAATGGCAGGCTGATCTTGATTGACTAAATCTTTGAACTCTCCTCGATATCCTCCACTTTCCAATCCTAAGGCTGAAACGAAGCGCTTCATATCAAGCAGAGAAAAACTACGGCGTTCAACAATTTTATCCGTTTCACCGAATTTCATTAGCCCACTCATGACTTGCTGCTCATCCAGCTGCGTACCGACATAACCATTGAGGAGGGTCGTCAGTGCTGCTGAACCACAACTATAATCATAAGCTTGACGTACAATGCCCTGAAATTGATCCAGAAGTGCCGGTTTTACTTCCACAGCTTCACGGTGCATACGTACAAAAGAGTCATTTCTTGAATCAAGAACTTCAGTATAGTGAACAGCACCATTCGGCTGTTTTTTGATATCCAGAGCTTCTTTGGCAGCGTAATACATCAATGCCGAGCCCAACGCGATCTCTAACATAATTATTAACTTTTCTTATAATGGGCATGATGTGCCTATTTTTCTTTTTATAGAGCATTCACTCTACTTCCCTGTAACTAGAAAGATACCTGTTTTTTCAAAAAAATACAGTATTTTTTTTATTTTTTAGATAAGTGATATAGTCATAAAAAAGCGCGTGTAAACACGCGCTTTTTTTAAAATAAAGATTAGTGACCTGAAATAGTAATAATTGCGCCTTTTGTATAACTACCCTGAGCTTGAGAGTAGAATGTTTGTAAGCCTTGAACTTCCATATCACCAATTGATGATCTTGCTTCACGGTTACCTAAATGAATACCTTTAATGTATTGGTCTTTCGCCCCAGTATCATTACTTACAATACGAACATGCGCTGCCTTACCTAACTGAGCTGTAGTACCTACATAAGCATCGTTATATACAGAAATATTCTGGCTAATGGTTAAATCATTAGAATCCGCATCTGCAATTTTGATACTTTCAACAAAAATCTCACCGGCTTCACGTGTAGTCACTGGAGTCGTACCTACAAGCCCCACTGCTTTATTTTTAGACGAGTTATCTAAAATACCTAGGTTTTTAATTTCTAGACCACCTGCCATTACACTATTCATCTTGATCATAGCGCCTTGTGGAGCAGCACCCAGTTGAATATTGGCATTTATCACACCAGTTTTAACGTCAAAACCACTAATGATGTCGTTTACAACACCGGCACCACCTCGACGAATCGAATCCGGATCATCTGCACCAGATGCAGTTACACCAATTCGGCCAACTTTGATATCTAGACCCGATACTTGTGCAGCAACATTAATGAAAGGATTACCAGCCCCAGCATCTGAATCAATTACCAAGTCAGCAAGGTTACGGGATGCAAGTAAATAGGCACCATTATTGTCATAATTGGCACCGATTACTACACCATGCGTTGCAGTAGTAGGATCAGCAAGAGCAGCAGCATCAGGTGCTGTATCAGTCTTACCACGGATTACGATCGCACCTGCTGTAGAAGTACCTCCGAAACCCGCCTCATTTGCAACACCTTTAGGTGCCAAACCGTCGTTATCATGGATAAATAATTTTTCAATAGCAATTTTCGAGATGCCGATACCAATTGTCAAACCGTCTTGACCCGTTGTTTCGCTTAGAGATGCATCATCCATTGCTTGCATCGCCATCGCATTGGCACTAAATGCAACTGAAGTCGCTAAAACTAATTTTGTAAATTTTTTCATTGTTTACTCTCCCAAGAGTACTATTTTTTTTGGTTGTGAATTACTCAGTGTTTAGGCTGTATTTTTTATTTTCTGACAGCTTAAGCATCTTTCCTTGAGTAATTTGCTAGCCCACTTAAATTAGCGTCGAGTCAAATTTTGATCAACTGTTGTTGGTCGCAATCTGTCGCTTACCGATAAACGGTATTTCATGATTTAAAAATATTTTCCTGGCTTCTTGATATAAAATAGTAAGTCATATCGAACTCTCCATAACTGAATGACCGAAGCTCTCTATCATCGTCCCTTAAAGTTTGAATCACGTCTGGTTACAGATCTATTATCCGCATTGAAGACATTGAATCATCTGGTGTATTTAAATAATAATGGTCGGCCTTTTATTGCCTGCTGCGCTCAAGAATATTTTGTTGCGCAAACATCACAAATTCAGTCTTTTAAAAGAACAGGGATTGAACAATACCAATCCAGCCCATCTGAGTTTAATTTAGCAATCAATGTATTAAAAACTCCTCAAGAGCATGGCTTTCGTGGAGGCTATGTTGGTTTTATCGGCTACGATTATGCCGCTCAACAATATATTCAGTATCCAGACCGTCCTCAACCTGGTTTATTTATTGGTCAATTTCCTTCCTACATTAAACCAACCCCTGATGGCTGGATGTTCTATAGTGATGATCCACAGGCAGAACAGATTTTCAATTATATTCAGAACTTACTTAAGCAAAATAAAATTCAATCGAAATTTCACTTAAAAAATCCTTGTATCTCACGCTGGACTAAATCTGTTTATACTCAGGCTTTTCAGAAAATTCAGGACTATATTGTTGCAGGTGACTGCTATCAGATTAATCTGACCCAAGAGTTTAAAGGTCGTGCCCAAGGCTCCCTCTTAGCAACTGCCCAAGCATTCTGGACATTAACCGAAGCGCCCTATGCCGGTTATTTGCGTATTGGTGATTTTGAATTACTCAGTTGCTCACCCGAGTTATTTATTGACTTTGAAAAAAATCGGAAAATTATCACTAAACCAATTAAAGGCACCATGCCACGCTATACAGATCCCGTGCTGGATGAACAATCTAAACAAATCTTAAAAGCATCGGAAAAAGATCAAGCAGAAAATGTCATGATTGTGGATTTATTACGTAATGATTTAAGTATTTATGCGGAAACAGGCTCGGTTAAAACACCCAAATTATTTAATATCGAAAGTTTTAATCAAGTGCATCATATGGTGAGCGAAGTTGAAGCGACCCTAAAAGCAGATATCAATCCTTTCGAGGTGTTAATGTCAGCCCTACCAGGTGGCTCAATTACGGGTGCACCTAAAATTCGTGCCATGCAGATTATTGCTGAACTGGAAGGTGCAGCACGTGGGGCTTATTGTGGATCAATGGGTTATTTTAATTTTGATGGTACCGGTTCCTGGAACATTCTGATTCGTTCCATCCAAAAATATCAAGAAGATGTTTCTTTATGGGCGGGTGGTGGTATTACCATTTCTTCGGATTGTGAGGCAGAATATCAAGAATGTTTTGATAAAGTTTCAGCGATGCTGGATCTGTTAAATACGTGGTATCAGCCTAAATAAATAAAAAGCGAATCATTTGACTCGCTTTTTTCTACAAATCCACCCTAACCCTCCTTTAGTAAAGGAGGGAAATCCTCCCTTTTCAAAGGGAGGCTAAGAGGGATTTTAATCACACCAAAATCTCATTTTTTAGTGTATCGACTAAACGCTGATTTTGCTCATCTGTACCAATGGTAATTCTTAAGAACTGGTTAATACGTGGCTTGTTAAAATAACGCACGATAATGCCACGTTCACGTAGTTCGCTGGCCAACTTACCTGCATCCTTAGATGGCAATGAGGCAAAAATAAAGTTGGCACTCGATGGTAAAACTTTAAAACCAAGCTCATTTAATTGGGACACCAACTTTTCACGACTCGTAATCACTTTTGCATTTTGTGCTTCAAAGTAGGCTTGATCTTCAAATGAAGCGACCGCTGCAGCAATCGCAAAACGGTCCATCGGATAAGAGTTAAAGCTATTTTTGACTGCTTCCAGTGCTGCAATTAAATGGGACTGAGCAATCGCAAAACCAACACGCAAACCCGCAAGAGAACGTGACTTCGATGTGGTTTGACATACAACTAAATTCTCATATTTCTCAACCAGCTTAACTGCTGATTCAGCACCAAAATCCACATAGGCTTCATCAATCACCACCACTGAATCCGGATTGGCTTGCAGAATTTCTTCAATCGCAGCCAAACCTAGATCAATACTGGTCGGCGCATTAGGATTAGTAATAATAATGCCGCCATTAGCTTGTTTATAGTCATCCACAACAATTTCAAAGTCATCATTCAATGGTAAGATTTTGGTTTTGACGCCAAAAAACTGACTATAAACCGGATAGAAACTATAGGTAATATCTGGATAAAGCAGAGGCTGTTTTTGAACAAAAAAAGCCTTAAAGATATGTGCCAAGACTTCGTCTGAGCCATTGCCGACAAAGACAGTGTCTACAGGTACATTTTGCTGTTTAGCGATCGCCTGTTTCAACTCTGATGCATCCGGGTCAGGATACAGACGCAAAACATCCGCCGAATTCGCAAGTACCTTTTGAACCGCTTCTACCACTTTGGGTGATGGTGGATACGGATTTTCATTGGTATTAAGTTTTAAAATATTCTGGATTTTTGGTTGTTCGCCTGGGGTATACGGTTCTAATTCACGTACTTCAGGACTCCAAAAACGCATTTGTTCTGTTGTGATATTCATTTTATATTCTCTTTAAACCCTCTCCTAACCTCTCCCTGAGCCATATATGGCGCAAGAGAGGAATTTTCATTAATAAAGACACAAGATTTTTGTGGTTTAAATTCTCCTCGCCTTTTAGGAGAGGGTCAGGGAGAGGTTGTAATGCTATTTATGATTGATAACGATAACGTGCTGACTGTGCATGTGCATCCAAGTTCTCTTGTTGCGCCAAGATATCCGCAGTTTTTGCTAAAGTTTTTACACCTTCTTGTGAGCACATGATCAAACTTGAACGCTTCTGGAAATCATAGACACCAAGTGGCGATGAAAAACGCGCAGTACCTGAAGTTGGCAAGACATGGTTTGGCCCGGCACAGTAATCACCAATGGCTTCAGGCGTATAACGACCCATAAAGATTGCACCTGCATGACGAATGCTATCAGACATTGCTTCTGCATCATCTAAACATAACATCAAATGCTCAGGCGCTACCTGATTAATCAAATCTGACGCTTCTTGACGGTCTTTTACCAAGACTAAAGCACCACGATTGGCAATCGAAGTACGGGCAATTTCTGCCTTTGGCAATATTGCCAGGTGCATTTCAATCGCCTGTTCAACCTCATTCAGCAACTGTTCATCTGGTGTGATGAAAATGGCTTGTGCCACAGTGTCATGTTCAGCTTGCGAAAGTAAATCCATCGCCAACCATTCAGCATTATTTTGGCCTTCGGCATACACCAGAATTTCAGAAGGTCCTGCAATCATGTCGATACCGACCTGACCAAACACCGCACGTTTTGCCGCAGCAACAAAACGGTTGCCTGGGCCGGTAATTTTATCGACCGGTGGGACCGTTTCTGTACCGTAAGCTAATGCCGCAACCGCTTGTGCGCCACCAATCGTGAAGACACGTGTCACACCTGCCAGATAGGCAGCCGCCAGTACCAATGGATTTAAATCACCATTCGGTGCAGGTACCACCATAATAATTTCAGGAACTCCCGCTACATGAGCAGGCACAGCATTCATCAATACTGAAGATGGATAAGAAGCCAGACCACCCGGCACATAAATCCCAACACGATCCAGTGGAGTGACTTTCTGACCAAGCGTATTTCCTAAAGCATCGACATAGGTCCAGCCGTCCTGTTTTTGTGCCTGGTGAAACTCGCGCACGCGTGCTGCAGCAAGCTCTAAAGCTTCGCGCACTTCAGTCGTCAAACCCTCGAAGGCAGCTTGCAGTTGCTCTTGGCTTAACTCTAAATCTGAAAATTGATGCGCCGGATGTCGATCGAACTGTTGAGTGAGTTTAAGAACTTGAGCATCACCATGCTGACGAACATCAGCAATAATTTGATCTACAGTTTTTAAAAGTTCAGGATCATTAACAGTTTCAAAAGCCAACAAGTCAGCAAATGCTTGCTTGAAGTTTTGATCTTGGGTCGATAAACGTCGCATCAATTTACCCATCAGGTTTGAATTCGAAGGCTTTAGTTTACCTGTTTTCCAGACTTTTGTCGGCAGCTATAGTGCTCTAGCCCTATGAGTTTTATTGGAAATAGCTTTTGGTAAAATTAATGAAAGAATTTACATCGTATTTATGTTCAATCGAATAAAAAAAACCGCCCTAAAAGGACGGTTTTTTATGCAACAAATTTAAGCCTGTTTGGCCTTTTCACGTTCTTCTACGGCTTTTTCAAGCTGTGCCAGAATCGGATTTAACAACGCTTGCTTACGCTTGAAGCTGGCTTTATTCACGATTAAACGCGAAGACACTTTGCAAATTTCTTCAAGTGGCTCCAGACCATTGGCACGCAAGGTATTACCTGTATCTACGACGTCAACAATGTAATCGCCCAGACCGACCAGTGGTGCAAGTTCCATGGAGCCATACAGCTTGATCACATCAACCTGCTCACCCAAGCTGGCATAGTATTGACGGGTCAAATTCACGTACTTGGTCGCAATTTTTAAGCGACCTTTAGGACGTTGCATCCCCACCTTACCGGCGGTCATCAATTTACATACCGCAATTTTCAGGTCCAATGGTTCATAGACATTTTGTGCACCATGTTCCATCAATACATCTTTACCGGCCACGCCAATATCGGCTGCACCATTTTCAACATAAGTCGGTACATCTGAAGCACGTAAAATTAAGATACGAACCTGTTTATGCGTGGTCGGGAAAATCAGTTTACGAGACTTATCAGGATCTTCTAAAAGATTAATCCCTGCTGTTTCTAGCAAAGGTAAAGTCTCTTTTAAGATACGCCCCTTACTTAATGCCAAAGTTAAACCATGATCAAAATTGCCCATTACGTCAAAGTTTGGATCATCGTTTCTCATATCGCTCATTAATTTACTCGCTTAATTTGGGCACCTAAACTTTGTAACTTTGCTTCTACATCTTCATAACCGCGGTCAATATGATAAATGCGGTCAATCAGCGTTTCACCTTCAGCGGCAAGTGCTGCCAGCACCAAAGAGAACGAAGCACGTAAATCTGTTGCCATTACGGGTGCGGCAGAAAGTTTTTCTACACCCGTTACCACAGCCTCATTACCTTCTACCTGAATATTGGCACCCATACGTGCCAATTCAGGAACATGCATGAAACGGTTTTCAAAAATCGTTTCAGAAATTGTCGCAAAGCCTTGAGCAATGGCATTCACAGCCATAATCTGGGCTTGCATATCGGTTGGAAATTCTGGATGTGGTAAGGTTTGGAAGCTGACAGCTTTCGGACGTTTACCCAGCATATCCAGTTCAATCCAGTCGTCACCACGGGTCACTTCTGCGCCCATTTCTTCAAACTTGTCCAGCACCGCTTCCATCAGGGACGGATCAGTATGCGTGGTTTTGATACGACCGCCAGTGATCGCTGCTGCTGCCAGATATGAACCGGTTTCAATCCGGTCAGCAACAACCGCATATTCACAGCCATGCAGACGTTCGACACCGGTCACAATTAAAGTATCGGTATCTAGACCTTCAATCTTGGCACCCATCTTGATCAGCATTTGCGCAAGATCAGTGATCTCAGGTTCACGTGCTGCATTGCGAATCGTGGTCACACCATCGGCCAACACGGCAGCCATCAGAATATTTTCTGTCCCACCCACAGTCACCATATCAAAGACAACTTCGCCACCTTTCAGGCGACCATCGACTTTGGCATGTACATAACCGGCTTCGACTTCAATCTCGGCGCCTAAAGCTTCTAAAGCTTTCAAATGCTGATCGACAGGACGGGAACCAATCGCACAACCGCCTGGTAAAGACACTTTTGCACTGCCATAGCGCGCCAATAATGGACCAAGCACCAAAATAGAAGCACGCATAGTTTTTACGAGCTCATACGGTGCGAACTGGTTATCTAATGTAGAAGTATCAGCAACAACCGTATCGCCTTCATAAGTCATGGTGATCCCAAGACCAGCAATCAGCTTCACCAACGTATTGACATCTTTTAGATTAGGAACATTTCTGAGCGTAATCGGGGTATCAGCAAGAATCATTGCTGCCAATAATGGAAGTGCTGCATTCTTTGCACCAGAAATGCGCACTTCACCTTCGAGCTTGATACCGCCCTGAATTAAAAATTTATCCATTAAATGATTAAGCTCCAAATAAGCTTGCTTTGCGCCATTCTTCTTTTGTCATCGCGCGAATCGTTACTGCGTGAACTGCACCACTGGCAATATGGGCATTGAGAGGAGCATAAACAGCTTGTTGGCGTGCAACTGGACGCTTACCTTCAAATTGATCATCCACAATACGGAGATCAAATTTTCCGCCCTGACCACTCACAGCAACATCCGCCTCTGGAAAAGCGGCTTCTAAAATTTCAGCGAGCTGTTCATTATTCATCACAAGACCTCTTATAGGACTAAGGGTGTAAAACGAGCCATTTTACTATAAATAGCAAAAATAATTCATGGATCCATACATTATATATATAAAAAAAAGAGGCTTTTAAAACCTCTTTTTCATCATTTGTCCTTTATAGAGCTAAAGGATGCTGCTGTAAATGCATTTCCCGGTATCGATCAATCTGCCGTTTCAATTTTTCGGTCAATATTTTAATTGAGGTATACATATCATCTGCGGTGGCGTGAGCAAAAAATTCAATGCCCGGTAATCGGATAATAGCCTCTGCGATATGATTACTACTGCCCTTTCTAGAGCGTTTATCAATTTGATGATCTTTCGAGAGTTTCACTTGCATACTATTCACCTGATCTAGGTGCTTCGTCATCTGTGAAAACTTGGTTTTTATACTTTCTTCAATAGCTGGCGTAATCGATAAATGATGTCCACGAATTGTTATTTGCATAGTTCTATCCCTCACCTTCGTTAGGATTAGAAGAGTCTCAATATAAAATAATTTAAATACAGTAACTTATAAATAAAATATCCGTATTTTAAGTCCTGAATCAAATCAATCTTACTGATCCTCAAAAGAAAAAAGATTCATTATGTTGTCATAATGAATCTCTAGAATAGCCAGATTTCAAATTTTAGATCAAGACTTTTCGCTCAGAAGATGAAGGAATATGTAACGATTCACGATATTTCGCCACCGTACGTCGTGCCACATCAATGCCTTCATCTTTTAACATATTGGCAATTGCATTATCAGACAGAGGCTTACGGGCATTTTCTTCGGAAATCAGTTTTTTGATTTTGGCACGAATAGCAGTAGAAGATGCTTCACCACCTGAAGTAGTCCCGACATGACTCGAGAAGAAATATTTCAACTCGAACAATCCACGTGGGGTCAGCATATATTTATTGGTGGTTACACGAGAAACTGTAGATTCATGCAATTCGACTTCTTCGGCAATATCTCTTAAAACCAGAGGTTTCATGCCTTCCGCCCCAATTTCCAAGAACATTTTTTGATGTTCTACAATACAAGTCGCGACTTTCAATAATGTTTTATGCCGTTCATCGATACTTTTGATAAAGTTCTTCGCTTCCAGTATCTGATTACGCAGGTACTGATTATCATCGCTTTGATCTGCACGACGAATCATTTTGGCATAAAAAGAATTGACGCGTAACTTTGGCAGTACATCCGAGTTTAAATTGACTTGCCAGCAGTTATTCTTTTTCATCACCACAACATCTGGCACCTGATAATCCGATTCCTTGTTTTCAAATTCCAGACCTGGATGCGGTTTTAAGGTTTTTAGCAAATCTACAGCACAGCGCAACTGTTCTGGATTTAAGCCAGTCTGTTTGATCAGCTTAGGAAGCTCATTGGTAATCAACAATTCATAATGTTGCAGAAGTTTGATCGCATCATTTCGGCAAGGGGTTGACGCAGGTAAATTATCAAGTTGAACCAATAGGCATTCTGCCAAGCTTCTAGAACCTACACCTACCGGATCCAAACGCTGGATATGCTTTAATACAACGGCAACCTCATCATCTTCAATTTCTTCTTCAGACCCCATAGAAGAGAGTAAATGTTGTACTGATGCAGTAATTTCACTCAACTCAGCATCTAAAAAACCTTTGTCGTCCAAAGAATCGACTATGCAATAAGCGATTAATTTATCAACCTGTGAAAAATTCAGCAGATTAATTTGTTCTAGCATATATTCTTGCAGGCTCTGATGCCCTTGACGATTATCTTCACGCTCTTCGAACTCGGCTGCCCCCAGACTTGTAGGTTGATGGGTATAGACATCATCCCAATCGGTATCTACAGGTAAGTCATCAGGCAGATGATCGGCATTAAGTTGATTAGTTAGATCTTGATTTTCATTATTTGACTCAATTGTAGATAAGCTTTCAAGGGTAATTTGCTCTTCAACTTTTTCTAATAGAGGATTACTATCAAGTTGCAACTGAACTTCTTGTTCCAATTCCAGACTTGAAAGTTGTAATAGCCGAATTGCCTGCTGTAATTGTGGAGTTAATGACAGCGAGTTCGCAATTTTTATACCCACTGATAATCTCATTGTTACCCCCTTAATAGAAAATCCCGTTTTATAAGCAATTTTTATGCCGTTTTATTTTTTATAACACAGATTTACCAAAAAACATACAAATTGGATTTTAAATTTCTAGAGCCTGTCATCAATTAGCTTGAGAAAATCTAACCTGTCCTCATTATTTTTTCATGACTAAACGCTATGCATTAAGAGATGATCAGTGGGAGCAGATTAAGGATCTGTTACCTGGACGAGCGA
>NZ_VPDG01000014.1:0-60275 GCF_013417805.1 Acinetobacter sp. YH12226
AAAATCATTTGAATGATTTCTTCTTGGTCTACGTGCCATAAAATACTCCATATATTGATGTTTATAACATCATTTGAGGAGCAGAATATCACTTATAGGAGTTGTTCAAATTTACGGATCCATCTCTAAGAACGCTGATTTATGCACTACTCGTTGTTCTTCCTCATATCGTATCACTTCATGAGCCACGCAATATAGAGATATATTTCTTAGACATTGTTTCCATAAAAGTTCTGGATAGAGTTTTGTATAGGTCAGGAATGTTCTTTTCCCAAAACAACAATATTTCACCCTTCGTTTTGCATAATTTAAAATCATCGGTATTGGTGAGATCCTCTACCTGTTGAATCATCACTTCCCTTTCTTTTTCTTTGGCTTGTTTTTCTAAAACTTTTTGTTCCTTGATTTTGTCTTGTTCAGACAAAAAGTTCCTACTTTTCTCGCGTTTTTCACTGTCAGTAATGAACTTAACCAAGTGGAATAAATGTTCCATCCATTCATCCGTATGGGTTAAGCCAAGGATGCAACCATTTAGATTAAAGCCAACATTAACCAGGCCTATATCTGATGATGTTTTATTTCTGATATTCAAAATGACATCTTCATCCAGTTCATTTTCTGCAATGAATTCGTCTATATAGTGTTGGTACTCTGGAGATAGAAAACCGTCAAAGGTATATCGAACAACTTCTACCAGTAAAAAATTAACCCCGAAAAGTTCAATGTGTTTTTCAATCTCCTCAACAGGGATTTCCAACTGCATTGTAGATACGAGGCTTTCTACGTGGACCAGTGGCTTACCAATTTGCTGTAACTTTTCATAAAGCTCATTTGCATTCATGGGTTGGTTCAATCCGTTTTTTATATTTTATTCAGCACAGCCAATGTCGCATTGAGCATATCGACTGAAACCTCTAATTTTTTTGCTAAACGGGCCATGTGGCCGTCATCAAGTATTCTTAATGCCTTATGTAATGAAGTATAGTTTTTTAGCTCTGAAAACTCTTCAATTTTTTCATTGATATAGACATCATCTAAACCAGCTTCTTCAAAACACTCAATTACAGATAAGCCAACATATGAAAGTTTCTGTTTTTTAACATATGTTGATTGTTTTTGGTCTATTAAACCAAGTTTCACAGCAATTTTGTGGCTTTCACCACGCTTAGGTAGTCGATTGTTTGTGATGACCCTTGTATTGAAAAATTCTTTTTTTACTTGTTCAAAAGTCTTAGCCATTACGGGCACCATCAAAAGTTAATTATTTCGATCGTTTACGATATATCTTTAGAAGTACAAGAAGCGAATAAATTATTAATCTTGGTTCGCTCTAGCGCGTGGATGTGCATCTTTATAAGAACTAATCAACGTTTCGTGATCTACAAGAATATATACTTGTGTCGAAGATAGTGATTTATGACCTAGCATTTCCTGAACGGCGCGAATATTTTTTGTTTTGTTATACAAGTGCGATGCAAAACTATGTCTCAAAGCATGAGTACTACCAATATTTCCAGAACCATGCGCCTTTAACAGAGCTGTAATGCATGCACCTAAATGGTTTTTCGCAATATGTTTGCCAGATGGTGCAATGAATAAATATCCGCAGTCTTCTACTCCAGCTTTTGAAATCCAACGATTACGAACTAAAAGCCAAGTAGAAATAGCCTCTAGTGATTTTTTTCCTAAAAAAACAATCCGTTCATTATTTCCTTTACCCAATACCTTTAGTTGCATAGCACTGAGGTTGATATCACTTAGTTTGATGGCATGTAATTCAGAGATACGTAAACCGCCAGAATATGCAATTTCTGCAGCTGCTAGATCTCTTAATTTTTGGTTGTTGTATTTAGGATTTAATGGAGCCTTGTTATCAAGGATCTCATTCAATGTGTCCACGGCGATTGGTCGCGGTAAGGAATTATTTTTGTACTTCACCTGAATATCAGTAAAGAAGTTTTCCAGTATGTATTTTCTTCGCAAGCAATAGCTCAGAAAATTTTTGATGCCAGATAAGTTTTTATTCAGTGTTCGTGCGGAAACAGCATCCACATCTGCCCGGTGTAAGCGAAATAAAGAGATATATTCACGGTTGAGATCCAAGAGATGTTTGCCTTTAAAAAAAGGCATTTCCAACATCAAAAGTATGCACTTTTTGTATTCATTAATCGTCATGTCGGATTTGTTTTCAAGCTTCAGGCTATCAAGCCATTCTTGAATCAATTCTTCGTTCGTCATGCTATGCATGGATAGATTTTCCGACATATGAATACTTAAAGCTCTTGGATAGTTTTCTCTAGCTGAACCTGTTTGTCAGCCCCAATTAATTTTATGACAATTTGCACAATATCCATATATTCTTTTACTGAGATTTTGCCATCTGCTTTCGCAGCATCCACGGTCTTACGTAAAAATGGGTTGTCTGCATATTTTTGGAATAAAGGGAAAGCTTTAAGGTCATTCAATGCATCAGCATTAATTGAGTCATTTGAATGTTTAATGATGCAATTTTTCACCTGATTTTCAGGTGTTTTGATGTAGGTCACTTCGGGCATGAGTGGCTTAATTTTTGTCACTAATTCCACTTCATTAGAAGTTAAGCAACTATACACAATTTGCGATACTGGCTCTTTTGGACCACTAACACTCCACCCTTTCGTCACTAGAAAAAACGGTATTTTAGAATACGGATACTTAAACGTATCATCAACAAGCTTATTAAATTGATGTGCAGTTGATAGGTAGCGATCGGAAGAAAAAACATCGATATGTGACATATCATTCGGCACTTCTGAGCATCCCCGACCATGATTACAGTGGCAATTGATAGGAGAGCTTTTTTCATAGGTTCAACCTTAGTTTGATTCGTGGGAAAAGTAACTTATAACTTTTGCTTAGGCTACGGTTAATAATTGTACATAAGCAAAAAAAATAGCGGTCGAGATAGACCGCTTTATGCATTAAAAATTGAATTTTTCAGTGTTGTACGCATAGATCTTATTAATATCAATGCGTTTACCCTGCATGGTAGTGATTGCAGTTGGTTGGAATTTGATTGCAAGATCTTTAATGTCTACGTCCTTCCACTCAGGCATGGTAGACGGCAAATCAATAGTACGGCGCTCTTTGGCACGGTTAGATGGAATCCAGTGGTTTAACTTAATCATTGAATCACCCAACAATGTACCTGTTTTGCGATCGACAATGCGAATATTCCCTTCTACCGAACGAATTTTTAAACCTGAAAAGTTATCAATGCCATAGGTAAAGGTATTTTGGTTTTTGCCATAAAAACGCACGGTGAATTGGTCACGCATGTAATAGTCATAATGTGCTTTTAATGCTTGGAGCATCGTTTCACGGTCTACAACTTTTTCAACCAGGCCATTATCAGTACGGAATGACTGGAGCTTTTTAAGTACCGGCTCTACATTTAATTGTTCGTCAGATACGTTCGGATTGGTCAGCGGATTACGTTGAGGATAGAAAATATCGTTTAAGTACGCTGTATGTTGAAGCAATATATACATCGCACGTTGCTGAGTATTCATTTGCTGGTAAAGGTGAGCTGTCGCTTTATAACGCTGATTTGAATTGTTTTCAAAATAGCTATCAGACAGTTTGTATTCGCTAATCTCAGGTCTAAGACCACCAGCAACAACATTAAAGCTTTTAGATGGCGTTAAAAGTCCTACATACGCTTCCTTAAAGTTCGGTGTTGGGATAGTTTCATCCTCAAATGCGAAAGCTGTATGCGCTAATACAGTACCAAGGATACCCACCATCGCAGTTTTTAATAGTTTCATTCAGTATTCTCTATATAACTTTAAAAAGGGTTTTAAGTTTGAAACTATAATACTTTATTTTTGTGCATTTAAAAAACCACTATTTAAACTTAAAGTAAAAATAATAATATTCCTTAAACCTATTTAACGCCATTCGTTAAACTATCGCTTAATCTCATTAGTCTTTTAAAGGTCAGGTAGTTTTTTGGTAGTAGTTTAGAATTAAGCGTTAAATTTGAGCATTGATCTAAGTCAATTTGGGCATTTTGATCGATAGGAAAGAGTTGTCCTTGATATGCAAAACCAGTCAAATTTTTAGCGATCGACTCAATCAAAAATACACCGTATTTATCTTGTTCCGTGGCCACTGAATTTAAACCACCTAAGGATGTAATCAGGTTTTTAAAATATCCTGGTATTGCGTTCTTCGTGCTTAAGAATTCTATTTGATTTTCAAATGCTTCAGGTGTGAGACATAACATAAAAGCATTTTTCTTTTCTTCTGGCGTTTCAAATACCTTGCCATTGGTCCACGACAGGATATTCGGCTTGAATACATGCAGTACTTCAACCGATTTAAGAAGATCCGCTACATTTGTTTTATGTTGTTCATCTGCTTCAGGCACAAACTGATTTTTGGTATATACCGCAGTAGAAAACCATTCATAATCAATTAACTGATTATCGGCATCTAATGGTTCATACAGCAAATACACGGCGCTATCACGCTTAATGGCCAACAGTGGTGATACTGCATATTGTTCTGCAAACTGAGTGATTGCATCTAAGAGCTCACTTGATATGTTGAGTTTTTTGGCATTGAATTCATCGCAAATTAACAGTAATTCTTGAGTGAGTGTTGGTACCACGTTTAACGGTGAACCAGTCTTGTTCAGCATCTCGTTAATAGCATTCTCAATTGCCCCTTTTGTTAGGCTATTGATGAACTGCAGCTGCTCTAATGAGATCCCTTCATGATCCAAAGCCTGTATGACCAGATCAAAAGCATGACGAATTTTCTTCTCAAAATGGTTTGCGTACGATAATCCCCAAGCGTCAGAAAAAAACGAGACTGTTTGTTCTGTATAGCTGGTATTCATTAAGGTTTTGGCAAGTTGCGCGTTACCGATTAAGTCACTTTCATCTTCTAATTTTTTACGCAAGTACTTCTCAATACCTTGTTTGCGAACGTACTGGATCTTCTTCAGGTTTTGACTTGATAGCCAAGTCTTATATTGCGATACAGCATATTGAATGTTCATATCGGCATATGCAGTAATACGGCAAGGTATACCATCAAAGAACGTTGGTAGAAGCACCTGTAAGAGCTCTAAATCACAAAGAGAAGCATAGATAACGCCGTCAGCCACTTCAAGGTCTGTAATCTTCACTGAGAATGAGTGAATACCGACTCGAACCAGTATTAATTTATCGGTATTTATTAGCACCGCATCATAAGAACTTTCACTGGTGATATTGTTTGCTTTAACCCATTTTTCCCAATGGTTAACGATATGGCCAGAAAGCGCTTCACGAGTATCGAAAGGTTGATCTAGATCTGCAGTTGCACTTATGAACGTATCTAAGCTAAACGCATATCGTAAAGGCTTTAGCTCGATATATGTCTCAATCGCTGTTGTATGTTGCTGAATACCATTAGTAATGCTTTGGAGCTTCAGTGCATAGTTCAAAGCCTCAAGCTGGAGCACTTCATCATCACCGATCTGCTGAAACACCGATGTAGCATATGAAAAATTAGTTTGTTCGCCGTGAATATAACGTCTTTCTTGCCCAATCTGCAGATACAGATTTTTGGCATCAGATTGGACTAAATCTAGGTAATTTTGTGGCTGAAGATCCTGAGCAAGTTGCGTAAAAGGTATTTTAATTTTTGATACTTTAGGTGCTTTTTTGAAACCTTCAATTGATGTCGGGAATTCAATAACATCTAAAATAAAATCTAGGTTTAAAGGTTTAACATCTATGATCAAATGGTTTTTATAAAAACGTCCAATCAGGTTATTAAAAAAACAAACTTGGGTTTTATGGTTTAGCATAAATATACCTTTATGAATCTTAAAGATCATCTTATAATAGTGGTATAAGTTTTAATACTATTTATCATGTGGTATTTTTAAACAAAGATAAAACTTTTAGTGAGTTGTTTCATGACAGAATCAGTTGTACCAAATAATAGCGCTTCAGAGAACGCACAAATACCAGGTACGATCGGAACATCAGCCGTTGCAGAACACAAGGGCGATAGTTTTAACGGCACAAGCATCATCACGATTGGTCGAGTTGACTTAAGTAGTTCTATTGAGCCTCTATTTGTACCAGTCTCAACATTGTGGTCCATCACACCGGGTAATTATCCTTTAAGCGCAGAAAATATTAAAAACTGCACGGCAGTACGATTTGAGGGTGAAGAACTACTTACCCAAAACTTCGCATTAGGCTCAATTGTGGTTTATAAAATCAATGGTGTTTTAGGGAACCATGTAATTGTGGTCAGTGAGGATCGAGACGGCGGTAACGATAACCGTGCGATTTACTGCAATAGCTTCAATACAACATGTAATATCTTATCTCAGTACGGTATTGCCTTCGCTGAGCTATATCGCCGCAAAGTATTAGAGCTTGATCAAGTCCTCTATACCAACCTCAATAGATCCCTTTTACAAACTCTCTATGTAGAAAATGAAACTGACGTTATTGATTTAGAGTGGAATACAAAGCACCACCCTACTCTATACGTTCATGCGTCAAACTTAGTTGCATCTGAAGAGCACGGTTTTGTGAAATATGATGGTCGTATGGCTGGTATTGGTACCTTTTCTACAAAATGTCTAACTGCAGACCGTAACGGCAACTTAATTAAACCAGAGCTAGCCTTCCTCAATAACATTATTGAAATTAATGTTACTGAAAAAGATGCGTTAGAGTTCTTGAATTGCTCTATTACGAATAACCGCTTCTTTTCGCGTATGGTTGATCAACTCAAAAGTGCTGGTCGTAAAGAATATGACTTCATCACGAACAACATTGATTTCTTCGCCGTACATGTGAAGCTTAACCTTGAAGAAGATCGTCCTAAAATTACGCGAATGGTTTTAGCACCAGATTTACCAATTCTGGAAAACTATTTGTATAAGCAATACGATCCAACCTACCTTGGTGAAGCCGTTGACGACTTAATTCAGTAATACAGATCTAAAAAAGCTAAAAGCCTACAATGTAGGCTTTTTTAATGCAAAAAGGAAAAGGCTTAATAATTACGGAATCCCAACCTGAATAACATCTATCTAAAAGTCAAAGAACGTAGGTCGGCAATTTTAATTTGAAACTTTCCTTTATGATTGGATAAAACACCAGTACCACAAACAGTAATTTTTTTCCCTACATAACCTGATATTTGAAATGACTTTCCTTTTCAGCTACTCGAAAATATTCCTTACTTGTTTAGTGATTAAGGCGCTTTAAAATTCAATTGGATTTTATAAGTGTTCAAGACATCTGCTATAACAGTACCTTCAGGGATCTCAATCTTATCCCCTACTTTGTATGTGTTCACAAATTGCCAAAACACCGCTTTTTCTTGTGGATCTAAACGAGAAAGGATGTATAGATAAGCAGATTCAAGCTGTTGTTGGCTTGCATAGCTATCTACTGATCCTACTGGCGTAGTTGCGAAGTTATAGTTCAATTCATCAAGAAGAGCTTCATATACAGTCGTACTTGCATACTTGCTGTATTTACCCTTGTTTTCAGGAACCGTATAGCCGTGGTTGTAATTGATCATACGAGCAACGTAACTGGCCAATAGTTCCGAGTTTTTAGGGTTTTGCTGTAAATAGTCTTCCAGCTTGGATTTATCAGCTTCGTGCGCCGTTAAAACCACTTCCCCGTTATTAATAACATTCAAGTTAAGTTTAATGCTCTTAATTTTACGAGGCGGTTGTTCAAATTCCGCACCATTAAAGCGATGTTTAACATTGATATAATATTGTTCAATTGCATTCGCTTTAACTAAGGGAATTGGTGAAGATGATACAATTGGAGTTTGTGAGACTTTAACGGTTGTGTTGTTGGCATAGAGGTGTGCTGATAGCGAGATTGTACCAATCAGTAAAGCTAAAGTACGTTTATTAAATACCATTTTAAACTTTTCCAGTGAAATAGTCGGTGTTATTTGTGAGAACCAGTTTTACTTTTAAAACTGCTTCTAAGCTGTCTTTACAAGATTATACTATTTTTAACATTGCATCACTAATAGTCCTTAAACATTTTTAGTTAATTCGTATCAATCACCGTTAAAACTATCTAATATGTTTAAGAAGTTTAAGCACCCTTTAAAATTTGTTGTGTATTAGGTTTATGGAAACGATTTTAAATTCCTTTTTGTTAAAGTCTATAATTTATTCATTATTGTTTTATATAGTGTATAAGTTCGTTTTTGCTTTATGTGGCGTATTTCGCAAACCTAAAACTAAAGCCAAAAAGAATTCAAAAAAAGGCTATCGTAAGCCTCAAAAGAATCAGGAGCTTGTATCTAAAAAAGTCCTTACAAAAGACGAGATTACAATGCTTGATGCACTAGAACAGGTCATTCCATCACGCAACATTTTGGTGCAAGTAAGCATGAGTG
Source organism: Acinetobacter sp. YH12226 (assembly GCF_013417805.1). GTDB lineage: Bacteria > Pseudomonadota > Gammaproteobacteria > Pseudomonadales > Moraxellaceae > Acinetobacter. The sequence continues at coordinate 8,434 of NZ_VPDG01000014.1, forward strand.
CTTTTATGACCACGCAAAACATAAGTACCCGAAATCAGTTTTCTAGGCTTTACGTGGACTATTTGATTGTTGATGAAGACTACAATCCTATATTATCTATTGAGCTTGATGGGCATTATCATAAATATACCCAGGATAAAGATAAAAGGCGTGACGAGCTTTTGAAGAGTGCTGGCATTCCTGTCATTAGGTTTAAGGAAATTCCAGACATAAAAGTTATAAGAAAAACCATTTCAAGGTATATTTAGGTATAAATACGATTAACTCTAATTGATTTTAATAATGTAAATGTGTAAAAATGGTTTTGTCGTAAGAGATATTTTGAATTAATTTTCAAATATATTTCTAAAGGTTTAATCATGAACAACTTAACTCGCAATACTGGAACTAATGACATGTTAAATGTATCAAAACCAGAAAATGTTGCTCAAATGTCACCTGTTGAACTTCAGAATTATATTGAAGAACTTCAACAACAACTAGTCGTTAAAGAAAATAAAGCTTTTCACGATGCTGTTAGTGCCATTAATGCAATCATTTCAGAAAAAATTACTGCCGATGGTGTTGTGGACATCCATACACTTAGTGAATATCTAAAAAACAACCACATTGATACCACAAAAGTTGAGCCTGTAAGACGTCAAAAACGTAAGCTTACGCATGAATGGGTTCACCGTGAAAACAACAGCTTACGTTGGGCTGGTCGCGGTCAAGTAATTAAATGGTTACGTGAAGAAATGATTGAAAAGGGTTTAGATCCTTCAGATAAAGAAGCTGTACGTAGTTATTGCGAACAAAATCTAGACCTTAAAGAGATTTAATCTTTAAAACTAGTGAAACCACCGTAAAAGGTGGTTTTTTTTTGCCATTATATAGTGTCGTTAAGCGATACCCTATTCTATTAGCTTTCAGCCGATAACAAGAAAATTTGCAATTGGTATATACTTAAACCGTTTTTATAAAGGTCACGTTATACAACGGACTAGTTTTAGTTAAATTTTGGTATATACATTATAAGTATATGTGACTATACCTTTGCTTATGTTTCGCTGGAGGCGATTAAATGTCATTCAAAACTCTATTATTAACTGGCTTATTATCTGTAGGTTTGGTTTTAGTTGGTTGTAGTAAAAAAGAAGAATCAACATCTCAATCAAAACCTATTCAACCAGATGAACAAATTGACAAAGTAGATCCATCTGCAGACCTACAAGCAGCGCGTGAAGCTTATGTCGATAATGAAAAACCTTCAAAAGTTGAGGGCCACGATTTTGATGCACATCAAAAAACTGCAGAACAAAATCCACCAAAAGAGGACGAGCAAAATGATATGTCTTCTATGCTGAACGCTGCAGCTGCAGATGCTCAAAAACAAGCAGATCAAAACAAATAACAGCACATAAGCTTGGTACATCTTTAAAGGGGATTCGTTATCCCCTTTTTTAATGCGCCTTTAAAATACTTTTTAAATTCCCTTATTAAAACTTAACTAAAACAGTGATTCATTTTAACTAAAAAAACTTTATACCCCACGACTTAGTTATAATTAACCAGTTAAAACGTAATTAGATAAATGCGTTAAGGAGTATTAAAAATGGCATATGAATATAACTCGCAAGATAAGCGGTTTGAATTCCCTAATCCCTACCGAATAGAAAACATTTTTAAAGTGATCGGTGCCATCGTTTTTATGCTGGCTGGCCTAAGCTTAATTTTCAGTGCAAAAGGTCTATTCAGTAACGGTGTATTTGTTGCACTACCACCGCTTATAGTTGGTCTAGCAATGTTCAGTTATGGCGCTCTACTGCTGACCACAGGCTTATCAAACCTAAAGTTCTACTTTGGTCGTGATCAACCAGCCGGACTTGCACAGGAGTTATCCATTCAAGAAACTGGTGCTTATCCTGGTGCAACCGATATTAAAGAGATCCTACGCCAAAGCGCTTTGATTTATGAAGAACCAAAAGGCTCAGTGAACGGGATTCTATATTCACTGTTCCCTAATCTTATTTTTTCGCCATTATTCATCCGTAACGCTGCAGAAGCTCAATTTCAAAATGCGATTGTTTTTCTGATTACCTTAGTGAGTGCTCTAATCGCGTATGTGGGTGCATCACCCAATACAGGTGCTTGGCTTGGGATTGTTTACAACGCCATTATTTTGATTGTTTTATTGCGTCCTATGGCTAATCCGAACTCAGGTGCACAAGAAATTGGTTTATCTAAAGTCATTGGTTTGGTTTTAGTCGCCATTCTTGGACCTGTATTGGTTCCTATCCTTACCCAACATGCAGTTGCACCTATTTGGTTGCCAAGCATGGATAAAGCAATTTTTACGTTAATTGCAGCGCTGATTGCGATTGCGATATTCTTCTTGGCCGTGATTGCTCAAATGGTAAAACAGCCACCACAAGCCAGTGCTGGAGTCGTTCAGGATAGTTTGAGTATGAATTGCCAACCAATGCAATTGTTTGATGAACTTGAACGCCATCTACAAAAGAATTGGGAAAGTGCTATTCCTAACAGAATCTATTCACGCCAGTTGCCAGTTATCAACTCTCGCAGTAAAAACGGTGCTTTTGAGGGTGAGATCTTAGAAGAAACTCAACCAGTGCCAATCAATACCCTTCGTGATATGACATTGAGCTCATGCTTCAAAGAAGAAAAGTATCGCTGGTTAGCCATCCTCAATAGTTTTGGATTGTTAAGTTTTATTGCTTCAGTCGTATTAATGACTATTTTTGCCAAAGGTCTATATAACGGAAGCTATCTGGATTTTAGCGACTTCACTTATGGTTTCTTTGGTGTATCGATGTGGATCTTAGGGAAGTTTTGTTTTGAGCACGGTAATTACCTATGGAGCCGTTTTGACTTTGTATCAAAACTAATATGGGTTGAGGCTAAAGGTAGCTATCAATTGTCTCAAATGAACTTTGGCCGTTACCTTGACGACAGCGTGAAATCACAAAAAGAAGTCATCAATGTTGAAACCATGACGTTACGTGTCTGGTACGCTGAAATTAGCACAACGACCTTCGGTAAATATCAAAACCGTGCGATCTTGAGCATGACTGCTTGTACTGATGATGCTGTTGTACTGAAAGAGCATTTAGCCGACTTTGCCAAAAGCCAAAGCATTGTGGTTGCCCCAACGTCTGAAGTAGATATTAACCGCATGTCATCTATGAACCAGATGAATAGCGCAATCAATAAAAACTCACCAAGAACACATGGTACACATCTTGGATTGATGAATAACCCTGAAACACACAGTCAGGATCTATCAGATCAAGTACCAGTGATCATCAAACCGAAAAAGAATATGTTTTGTGTGAAATGTGGTGAACCACTTCAGGACAATATGCTGTTTTGCCCTCAGTGTGGTACCAAAATAGAAAGTTAATCGTTAAAGAAAATAAAGGAATGGATTACGAATGTGGTCCATTTTTTTTGACATCAAAAAAATAATTAGAGTTCTAAAATTAAGAGTTTAATTGAGCGTTGACATATTCTTCGACAGAAAATCCCTTTACGCCAGTTTCTATAAGTGCATGCACAAAGTCTGAGAACGTCACTGGAATGTACCCTACTTTGAATAGTGCCTCATTCAACTCTTTGTACTTCAGAAAAACTTCTTCTTTATGTTTTTTCTTCAGCTTAAACGTGGACGGCAAATCTGCCACTTGCAGATCTTGAATTTTGGTTGGGTTGTTCATAGCGTACCCGGTTGCTTAAAAGTTGCGAATTTAAACTATTGTAATGTGAAAATTAAAAAATGCAGAATAAATCTGCATTTTATTGTTTCATTTTTTTAAGATCTATTTGATAAACAGATGCTTAAATTAGTATTCTCAACCAAAAGCCAATTAATAGCGGATTAACCAAAATCAATCCGTTTCTTATTAGTATGTTTAATGTGTTGCTACTGGCGTACCAAATGCATCAGGATGTTGTGGTTGTTCACCACCACTTTGTTGAGCTTGACCAGGTTGACCAGCTGGAGCAGTTGTCTTACGTGCAGCTAAGTCCTTCATGATGTCTTGACAAGACATGCCCCCTGTTTCGTATAAGTTGTACGCAACAGGATCTTTTTTAGGATCTGGCGGTACACACTCCAATTCAGGTTCACTAGCAGTTGCAGAATCGGCATTCATTTTGTCCAGTTCGGTAGTAATCAATGTCAGATCGATGTCACTTGGCGTAATTGGACGACTGCTGATCTGCAAGCGATAAGTCATAGACGGCGTTAGTAGCGCATATAGTTCGCGGATCTGATTGGCCATAAGCGCAGGATTTTTCATTACGATTTTTTGGCATAAGAAAAGGTGCACGTTGTTCGCGCTACAAACACTTCCTTTACGCTGACTTGTTTGTGGGTTTTGGGCATCCACTTTCAAGGGGTAGACTTCAATGTAAACTTCATACGGCGTATCTGGCTGAAATTGGAAGTTCTGCAAACTAGAAACGACAGTTGAATACGGTTCTGACGTATCTTGTGCATGACAGAATACTTGTGGTGCGTTACAGTCAAAGTTACGACTAATACGGTCGATAATTTTATTGCGCTGAGCAGCCAATTTCATACTTTCTTCTTTTACTCGTCTTGCAACTTCACTCTGCAGTCGAGCTTCAAGTTCAACATCGCTTTGTTGTGGACGTTCAACTTCGATGTTTTGATTGCCAAAAATAACCACAGCAAATAACAAAAAGAAAAGAACACCACCGCCAATCAAGATTAGCTTTTTATGCTTAGCAAAAAAGTTTTCATCAATGTTTACTTTTTTGCCCTTCTTTGCTGTCTTGGCTGGCTGTTCAGGCTCACTTACATGTTCATCATCGGGTTGGATTTTGATCGCTTCTTCAGCTTCCTTCCCGATGTTGTCCATATCATCTGGTTCGTGATTACTCATTTATTCACCTATTCAATTATTTACTTGATTTAGCTTTTGTAGAGGTCGATTTAGACTTGGCTTTCTTTTTGCCACGTTGAACTGGCTCACCGTTGTTGTCGTATCCACTTGCACCACAGCTAAAGCAATCCCATTTATACTTACGTTCACCACGTAAATTAAATGCAGACTGAATCATGGTCTGGCCACACTCAAAACACTTGGCTTCGTTGCCAGTGCGAGATTTTGTAAGTTGGGTATCTGGTGATCCATCTGGCAATATGTCGAAATAACGTTTACATGATGCAGCTTCACAACTGTATCGCTCTTCGTAAACACCAGGTTCTTTGCGGTACTTGGTATGTACAAGAGGCTTTTTACAGATACATGGATACTCTGTTTTGGTCACTTGGAATCTTGGCTCGTAGTTAGGACTACCATCAGGGAACACCTCTAATGGACCCGACTTACATTTTTTGCCTTTCAGGTTTGGATTGGATTTTTCACAAGAAAAGAAGTGATACGGCTTACCTGAAGAAGTTGAAATACCTTTTAACTCACGCAACCAACCGCCACACCCTTCAAGCTGACATTTGTATGTATGGTTACGGCGATATTCGTCAAAATCAGGAACCAAGTTACCGCTTTCGTCATTTGTAGAACGGTATGTTTCTTTACAGGTGCCATCTACGAACGCACGTTGAGAGCACTCAAAAAATACAGATTTATCAGTTGTAACCTGAGTCAGTGATTTGCCACATAAACATAAATGAGCAGTTGGCTCACGTACAGTTGGCTTACCCGGTTCATCTTTACCATCAACATTTCTGTTTGGCGCTGAACTTTTGCATGAATTACATGACCAGTAGACCGATGTTGTTTTGTCGCGATTGGTACCGATTTTCGGCAACATGCGTCCGTCATCACAGTTATTACATTTGTAGATAGGGAATGAATCAAGCCAATGTTTTGAGAACTGTCCTAATTCACTTTCAATCCCTAAATGGAACTTTTGGAGTTCTTGTTTGTAATCGGCATCACCAGTAGCGATTAGATCCAGTGTTTCTTCAATTTCTTTGGTGTAAAGCGGATCTGCAAAACTAAACTTACCTCTAATGTTTTGAATCAAGGTCAATCCATGCGGTGTAACTTCAATTTTCTTTTTAACAAGCTTGATATAGCCGTGCTTGATTAAACGTTCAAAGATTGATTGATAAGTACTAGGACGACCAATTCCTTTTTTCTCAAGTAATTTGACCAATGATGGTACGGTGTAGCGTGAACGTGGTTTGGTTTTGGTCGCGATAACTTTACCAGCAATAACATTGTGGTTTTGACCGACCTCAATATCCATAGGTAGCGTATGTTCAGGTTCTTTTTCTGAATCTTCTTCACCGTCCACGTATTCAAGTGCATTTTCATCAATACTGTAGGTCTTTAATAAACCCAACCAACCATCTTCCTTTAAGATACGGCTAGAAGCTTTGAATTCAGCATCTTTAGTAATGCTTTCACCATCTACATTGAGCGTGACATCTTTATAGACACCTACAACGGATTTAACTTCGTATTCAGCTGGAGCCATTTGCGATGCAACAGTACGCAACCAGATTAGACGGTATAGATCCTTTTGAACTTTGTCCTCACCAGCTTCAAAGGTAAAGAAGTCACTAGGACGAATACATTCATGTGCTTCTTGAGCACCATCGCGAGATTTGGCTTTATTGCCGATAATCGCAATGCCCTCTCTCTCACCAAAAGCTTCTAGAGCTTGCATGCCCTCAGGCGAAATTACGGCAGCATCAGTACGATGGTAAGTGATATAACCACCTTCATATAACTTTTGCGCTGCATCCATAGTTTGTTTTAGATCCAAACCAAGACGCGCTGCAGCTGCAGCTTGCAGATCAACAGTAATAAACGGCGCTGGAGCACTACGGAAAGATGGCTTAGTTTCAACACTGGTAATGGTTAAGTCTTTTTTATCAATTTCGCTTTGTAGACGGGTAATTGAAGCTTTATCTAACCACTGGTTATTGTGCACATCCTTCATTTCAGGATTAAGCCACTTAGAAAAATCCCATTTCGCAGCCCAACCTTGTTTTAGAGTTACTTCAAGGTTGTAATGTTCATGTGATTTGAAGTTTTTCAGTAGATCTTCTAAATCACCAAGCACAACGAGTACGGCAGATTGAACACGGCCAACAGGAAATTTGCCTTTTAAAATATTTGAAATTGGCTCATACAAGTAAAAACCGATCATACGGTCAAGGAAACGGCGTGTTTCTTGAGATGCCACCATACCTTGATCCAGCTCTTCACCATTTTGAAGTGCATTAGCGATCGTAGTTTTATCAATAGCGTTATATTTGACGCGAATATACTGATCGTCAGATAAGTTCAGGATACGTTTTAAGTGATATGCAATGGCTTCACCTTCACGGTCCAAGTCAGTTGCGAGGAAAACCGTATCTGCATTTTTAGCAGCCTGTCTTAATTCTTGAACAACGCGTGTTTTATTTTGAGATATTTCGTATTTAGGAACAAAGGCTGGATATGAGAAACCGATCTCATGATTAGGTAAATCACATACATGGCCAACTGAAGCGCGTACAACGAATTCGTGCGGATACAGGTCATCCAAGATATGTTGAATTTTTTCGACCTTTCCGGGTGACTCTACTATGAACAAACTACTCATTAAAATTCATCCAATTTTTAACTTTCTTTAGTAATAATTACTGAAGTTAATCTAGTAATGGTTTAAGTATATACAATTTTAAAATGTTTAAATAGGTTTAAGGGTTGATAAACAAACACTTTTAAGGGCTTATTTCTTAATCTTTAGTTGGATGAACATTTCAAGTGGTTAAATTACTTCCTGTTTTCAATAATCTACGCGAAAAAAGACAACAATATTTATCTAAAATTATGGGAAAAAATGGCTTAATTGTTTGAAAATGCACTGTTTAACCGTCACAAATTAAAATTCCAAAAATATTATTTAACGAATTAATGTTGTACTATAAAGGTATCGTTTGTTTTAAGCTAAAACCATGATTAAAAAACTTATAGTTTTAAGCACCTCATTGTTAATCATCGGGTGTTCGTCTACGCCACAAGAGAAACGCTTAGATCAATACCTTGAAGATACGAAAACTGATGCAAAGGAACGTAGTATTGACTGGTATTACAAACATGATTACGAGCGTAGTAATGTTTTAAATATTTGTTATTCCATTTATATAGATTCTGCTAAGAAAGCTGGTTATTACAGCGATGATGTTAGTGATGGCCGAGAAAAGTATTTAGACGATAGCGTACAAAAAGAAATGTACGCCTCAAATGACGAATGCAATAAGGCATATAAGGCTCAGGATATTCTAGATAACTTTGTTGCAAGCAATAGCCTTCCACAAGAGTCTTATGAAGACAAGTTAGATCCACAACAAGAACCAAGTTCAACACCAGAAGTATCACCTGAAGTACCAGAAGTGTCACCTGAAGCACCAGCAAATGAACCAGTCGCCACAAAACCACCAACACTGGAGGAATTAACCAATGCGAATCCGCAATAATGCGCTCATATGCCCAGGCCAATTTTTGATTCGATCTGCATTCTTTTTGCCCTAGCCATTTTACCTATAATAATTATTGGTATTGGCATACAGCTCAAAGAGAATTACGAGCGTAAGAAGCTCACTCAAAGCTATATGGATCAGCACTAAAGAAATGCAATAGGCAATAAAAAAGCAGCGAAATCGCTGCTTTTTTTATTTCTAATGAAGTTTACGAATAGGTTGAGTATAGGGGGAATCTTCTACTCGATGCACATGCATTGAATTGGTAATGTTCATTAAAGGTGAATTACTAGCCACTGAATGAGTCGTTGATGCTTTATGTGTGCGGTAGTTATTCAAAAACTGATCTACTACTGGCACATTGTTAGGCAATATTCCGATTTCGCGGTTAGTAATTTTAATCGTTTCTATTTGGTCTACATGGCTCATAACTAAGTCCACTACAATGATTAAAACTATGAGCATAATTATAGCTTAAAATTGAAGAAATTCCATTTTGGGATTTAATATTTGGTTTTTTTATGCACAGGTTTTTGTGGATAGTAGTGGGTATAAATGGCTAAGTTGTTGATTATTTAAGCTTTTAACATTGATCAAAAATTAATCAAAATAACGAAAAATAGAGTAAAATATGGAGAAATATAGCAGAAGCTATAGAAGAAAAAACAGGAAATGTCAAAAAAAGGGCAAAAAAAAACTATTAGAACAATCTCAGTCTAATAGTTTATTAAATAGGGTAATATCCCTTGATTCGTAATATAACCGATCTCTAATAAGTTTTAAAGCTTTTTTAATCATATTCACGGAAATTCCACAAACTATTATCTCATGCTGAACAAAAGTAATGATTAAGCCCTATACTCAGCTCTACCCTGATATATTGCAGATTAGTTAAACTGTTGTTTAGAAATCGCAAACAATATGATGTTATATTTGAGCAAGGTTAGAATTATGTATGAAATGTGAATGCTTTAAAAACTGATATATATTATCAACTTTTTAGAGTTTTACGCCTTATAGAATACATACAACTTGTTAGAATGCCTTATACTAATTAGCCACCCTCACACACCTTTTATGGAAGACCAGTATAGTGAAAGATTCAATCTTTGCTGATGTTATATCAAAGTTGAATGCGGAAGTTTTTACGCAAAAAGCTGGTCGCTTATACCCTCCTGTCAGTCAATTATTGGCACTGGAGAAAAAGTTAGCATTATGTACAGCATCATTGGTTAAAAGCGAAGACATTCCAGACTATAAACAGCTAGAACGCCTGTTTTGGGATAACGTAAATCATACCTATGGCACTGGTTATTTTGCGGAGATTCCTAAGTGGGGTTCCAACATCTTTATCCCATTACAGGTATGGGAAAGTGTGTTACAGCCTTATGCATTGTTCTATAAAAATATGAACCCTGAGTTTAACTTTTATGACTTTGCATTTACGACTGCAGCGTTGAGCGCTTGGCGGTACAGCCAACCCGTGCTAAAGCTTGAAAATGATGTATATCGCACCCTATTGAATGATGAAAACGGTCGCTATGTCGATGGTCATTTGCTGAATTACTACTTTCAGTGGACCAACTTTATTCATACACCAGGTCTAGGACACAACGACAAACCTTTATATGGTTTTTTCGCGCATCAAAACGAAGTTTTGTTTAACGGAAACAACGTTAAAGTACTGATCATCGTGTTTTGCTATGAAGATACTGAAGCCAACATATCTGATGAAGATCCTTTAAGCTTAACCTCTAATTGGGGAGACTATGTGGTTTTAGAGTATCGCACGGATACTATTAAAACCATTAAAGATAGTTTGATTGGTACCAACCTTAAAGGTAGTCCTGAGCTATTAATCTTACTTGGTAAAATGCTTAGCTTATTTAATTTCTCTATTCATCCTAAAACTGACATCTACAATCACCGTGGCTACCTGATGCAACCCACGTATAACGATACGATTGATTCATTTCTCAATAGTTATAGAAAGCACAAAGGTATGCCAGTACGCCGTGGCGTAGGTAAATCACCCTCTAGCAATCAACGCCGTGAAGTCCTCTATCATGTCCACGCACCAAGTTGTCCACGCCTGTTTGATACTGGTCTGAACACTGGTTTTGTGTCGCGCATGCACAAGAGTAGCCATATCGCTAATGACCATTTTAATACACTACATTGGCTTAAAACTGATACTGGCTTAAAACTAATTTCAGGTAGTTTATATACTCAAGAAACCGAAACTAAACTTATTAAATCAATTCAAAATTACTTTTATGGTAATAATACTTAAAGGTTTTCATTCTTTTTTCCTTAAACCTGTTATATAATTTTAATACCCATTTCAATCAATGAAGTATTATGCGTTTCGAGTTCGATCCATCATTTATATCTCATGTTGCAGTACGATTAGATGGCACTTCCTTAAAATCATTTTTAGACAACCTTGGAAACGTATCTTTTCAAGAAGCTGAAAGTTATTTAAGCAATCTAATTAAAGGGAATTATGAGCAAGACGAGTTTACTGTTGGCTTGAAAGTTAAACCTAAAAACTACAATCAAACAGAATTATTGGGGCATCTTTATAAAAATAGTGCCTTTCAATCGGTTTCAACTGAAGTATCGGATCTCGACACCCAAAACATGCACAATGACATCGCTCAATTCGTTCAAAGCTATGCCAATGTTGCAGATCTTCAGTACAACAGTTATTTCTTGGACAAGCAGACGTTTAAGCATGAAAAAACGTTAGATAGCTATATCTTCACAGAATTAATGCTGCAGTTCACCAACAATAATACCGTGAAGTTTCGTGTGGACGGCGAATATGTCACAGTGATTAATGCTGAGCTAACCTCTAAATACATCTATTTTAACGACAACAAGAATAAGCGGATCTGTAAGTTTTTAAGTAAAAATATGCATCCAGCTTATTTAGAGTCATTCTTAGAGCAGATGCATATTATTAAAATTGATTCTGAGCAGTACTTTTATAATGCAGTCGTGAATAAAACAATAAGTTATGATGCTGACGTTAACGCCTTTATGGACCAATCCCAGAATTTTTTAAATACCCTTGTGAAAGGTTATAAAAAACTGATCTTAAACAACGTGCGATTTAATCTTTACGAATTCTTAGAAGACGACCTTGAAAGTGTCATCCTAAACCGTATCACTAAGGCATGGCATTACGCTCATGAAATCACGTTGCAAACTAACAACCCATCAAAATATGTAGTCGCTCAACCGCTGGTTATAAAATATTTATAAGTGAGTTTCTTTATTTATGAACCCCCTCATGATCAAGTATGGTATCGATATTGGTACGCTATCTAAAATATTTAGATCGCATCTTGAAAATGAGGGCATTGTATTTGATCGTGAGAGTGACTTTCAGCTTGAACGAAGCTCTAAACGTATTTACCTCAGAACCAATCACCACAATGACGCCACAAAAAATAAGAAAAAAACGGCCTGGTATCTCGTAGATCTAGATAACGCACGTATGTCTTATGGTTGGTTTCATGCTGGCGGTGCAAACTTCACTTACAGCTTGTATGAATACATTCAAGAAATGGATCTGCAACCTGGTGACACCGTATATACCAAGGAACAGCAAGAAGAAGATCTTAAACGCTTCTTAAACTCATGCAAAAGTGCTGAGAAGAACAAAAAAGACCAAGAGATATTGGCTCAAATCTATACGGGTTTTGAATGGGCCAGAAGCCTACCCTTGCCAAACCGTCCACACAACTACAATGTGAAAAAGCAGATTAGCTTCAGTCATGCTAGATTGTACAATCCAAGCAACTTCACTAAAAATGAGCTGATTGATTATGTCAGCCAGTACTACCCTCAACACAAGAACAACACCATTATTCTGAACCGTATTATTGATCTGCAACCAGATCTAGATCAACAGTCGCTACGTCAGAACAAGCTTTTAGTTGAGGGGCAAAACCTCAAAAATCAAATCATTTTCCTTCAGACCATCGCTGAACACAAAAACAAGCGTGGTGAAGATAAGTTTACATTACGTGGTGTACTTGCAAACGGCGCTTTCAAAATCTTATATAAAGATCCATTGGATGCATGGAACCAAGATCGGATAATCTTTTGTGAGGGCTACGCCACTGGTGAAGCAATTGCAGAATCAATTCAATACTCTATTCCAGTCATTGTCGTGTACGTGGCTGGCAACATCATGAATGTAGTACGTGATTTCCGTGCCGAATTCCCGTTTTCACGCTTCTATATTTTCAATGATAATGACCATAAAACAGCATTAGAAAGCAAAATAAAGCGCAATCCCGGTATCTATTACGCAACAGAAGCATGCCGAGCTGTAAACGCAGCCATGATTGGACCTGAATTTACTGAAGAACAGCTAGATCTAAGTGACTGGAACGATTTTAAATGTTTATACGGCGTTGATTACACGCGTGATGTTATACGTCATAAAATGCAAAATGCCGTGTGGACGACTGCAATTCAAAGCACGGTTAACCCGAACTACTCTATCAGTGCCCTATTCTTTGGCATCAAACAACAGTTGGATGATATAGGCCTCTATCCTGATAGCATGACCAAAAAGAATTGGTTTAGCTTGGTTTTACGCGCATACGCCTTACTGACTCAACAGGGATTTAGTCAGATCCACCCGATTGAGCTGGTCAAAGAACAATTTATTGAGATTCTTGGCCAGATTAGCAAGCAACCCCGTAAAGTCACTGGAGCTGAAGAACCAGAACTCCTTCAGGCCTACACAAAACTTGTAGAAATGATCGCACGTAATGATTCAACAACAGCACTGAATCAACAGATTATCACCGTGATTAACTTATACAAAAATGCAGATTATCCAATTGAAACATTAAAGGTTTGGCTCAAAGATATTTTGAGTAAATCGAACGATCCTGAATGGTCCGAAAACTTCATTAATAATATTTTTATTTCGATAATTTGAATGTCAAACATAGACCCCCAAAGGTAGCAAACTTTTGGGGTTTATTTTTCTCTAAACTTTCATTGAACTAGGTTTATCGATCTACTTAAGACAAATGTTTCCTGATCTAGTTCGGTTTAGTGTCTTACAACTAGGTTTATCGACCTATTTAAAACTAATTTGTCCTGAACCAGTTCGGTTTTGTGTCTTATGGATTGGGTTTCCATAAACTTTAACGTTGCCTGAGCCTGAAAGCTGTACTTGAGCTGAATTGATAGCTGTACAAAAGATATTGCCTGAACCAGATAGCGCCACTTCTAAATTGGTGCTTTTCAGTGGTAACGCATCAAAATTGCCTGATCCTTTCAAAGATAAGACACAGTGTTCAATGGTACCGTCTAAATCCATATTTCCAGATCCACTAATACTTGCGGTAAATTTATCTTCATTTAGATTTAAGATCTGGATATTGCCTGAACCTTTTAAATCAATAGCTTTTAAAGTTGGGTAAGTGATCGATACTTCTAACGGTGAACGAGTACTAAAACTCACATTGTCCTGAATAGCTAAAACCAATACACCACCCTGAAAAGTAGCACTAATAAGATCCACAATATTATCGTCTGCAGTAATTTCCATTTTAGAATCACTTGAAGCAAAAAACTTCAGACTCATTGGACCTTTCATACAGATTTCGTTAAATGGGCTTACAGGTACTTGCTTAGTCACTCGTTTTCCACTTCCAACGATTTGATGGTTTGAACCTGAACTGTATACATTGGCGTTGCCATTGATTACAACAGAACCCGAAAAAAACTGTTTTGACATATAAACCTCAAATTAATAAAAGTAATTTAACCCTAAATAAGTGGTCACTCATAACCTATTTATTGTCTGTAAATTATAACATTGAGGGCTTAAATCTTTTTTATTAAAATAATAAATTAAAACTTTTAATTTTTCTTTAAACCTTTATTAGACATAGCTTATATTAAAGATTAAACAGAAATGTTTTTAGAATCGGTATATACTAAAAGTATAAATTTTCTTAAGCATATGATTAATAGTCCTATGCAACCTGGGTAGCACATTGCACCTGAATATATATTAGAAATTGGAATTGTTATGGCTGAGAAAGTACCGAGCGCCCGACATAATTGTGATTTAAATACGATGTTTCAGTTTTTCCAAGAAGAACTGGAGCGAAACTACGGATTCGTATTCAAGTCATCTGGTAAATATCAATTCGTGACCGTATTTGATGAAAAAGTGCCTTGCCTCACCGAATCAGATAACCCTAGTAAATCAAGTAGCAACAATGTCAAACCACGAGGGATGTATTGGATCTATCCAAACATGAACCGTGATACTGGTGAATACTGGCCAGTGCTCAAAGGACACCGCTTTGGTGTAACTGACATTGAAATCTCAATTGCTTTTGCTGACCACTATAAGAACGTAATCAAGCCTCAACGAGATTCAAACCCTAACTACAAACCACCAAGCAAAGAAGATGTTGATCGCCGTGTACGTGAGTTTGAAGAAGCTCAAAAGAAGCATCTACTTCAACAAGAAAAAGAGCTCTTAGCTGCACAAATCGCTATCCGTATTGAGTGGCAACGTGCTGGTAAAGTTATTGACGATTCATTTTTTAATAATAAAACTGGAAGCATTCAGACCTTTAAACGCGACATTCGACAAATGCCGTATATGGTTGAAAAGAACCTAGAGCCATACGGCGCTAAAATCATGCGTAAAGATAACTTTACCCGTGATGAAGCCATTGAAGCAGTAAAGCGTGAACTTCCTGAATCAGCCACCAATCAACAGCTTCTCGTTGAAACAGTAGAGAATGTATTAGCGTATCAAAAGCATTTTATCAACTTTGAACCTGAGCTTGAGGGCGAAAAGAAAAAAGGCTTTGATTTACGTAAAAGCAGAGCTGTCATTCTTGCACCGTTAATTGACACCAATAACAAAGTCGTCAATTTACAGCGTATCACCCACCATCGCCAAAAAAAGCGCAACAAAGAAACCAACAAGCTTGAAGAAGTACTGCATAAGGGCAAGTACTTTTTTGATAAAGCCAAAACGAAAGATGCATTCTTGCCTGTTAGCAAAAATCCTGATGTTGGCTATGAAGTCTTTAACCCAAATGCAAAGAACTATTTGATCAAGGAGGGTTGGGCAACAGCGATCAGCGCACGTAAGGCGTTGGATGCTGGTTTAGAGCTTGGTTTATTGGGTGAGGGTTTTACTGCAGAAAACACACAAGTTTTAGCGTCATACAGTAAATCCAATATCTCAAGTGTTGCTGAGCTTATCCGCAGCATCAATCCTGAAGCCAATATATTTGTTGGTTATGATAACGATGCTGGCCAAACGCTTGAGTCTGGTTTGAATCCTGGCTTACAAGAAGCTTGTCACAACTTTTCATTAAGTGGTGTGTTAGGTGATGTGAGCAAACATGAAAATACACGTATCACCCTACCCCCAGTTTTCCAAAATAAATTATCTGTTTCTGATTGGGATGATGCTCGTCAATATTTAGGTGTTGAACGTTTAGCTGCAGAGTTGGCAAAAGAACTAAATAACGCCGTCAAACGTATAGACAACAAGATCCCTGAAGTTGCGTATGCAATTAACCGCTACAACCGTCAACGCGAAGCTTATGCAGCCAAGTTCCCTAATAAAGAATACCAACCGAATTACGGCATTGTGATTGCACAATCAGATGAAAAATATCTGGAATTGCAGAACATACGAGCTAAAAACCAAGCAAATATTGAAAATTACAACGCAAATATTGAAAAGCGTAAACAAGATCTATCAAAAGCTAACTATGATGGACCAGCTGGTACAGGTAGCACGAAATCCTATGCAAAACCAAAGTACCAACCGCCGTCATTTGATAAAGCATTTGATGATAAATCAACTCCAACCGCTACGGCACCTGTATCTTCGCCCGTCATGACTCTTGAGGGCATTAAGTCTTATATGGAGATCCTTTCTGAAATTGATGTCACCAAAGTTCAAAATGATGTTTTGAAAGTTGTAGCTACTGCAGATGGCCATCAAAAGATTAAAGCCGGTGATATTGAATTCGAGAAAATGGGTGCCAAAGAACCAACCACTAGCACAAACCCAAGTATGGATAGCATGCAAAATACCAAAGTACATATTGATGTATCCAAGGACATCAACAAAGATACAGTTAAATTGCAGAGTGTGGATCGTTCGACCATTCCCGAACAAAACCTTCAGCAAGGTATCGATCATCATAGCTACGCTAAGTCAGCTATCTTTACCGCTTTTTGGCTTCATTCAGCAGAAATGTATAAAGCTAGAAAGTTAATTCATGAAGCTGGTATTAGTAATGCCGATGTTGAGGGTTCAATTGCTGTCGCTGAAGATAAGCTCAATAAAGCTCAGGAAGAAGTTTCTAAGAAGCGGTCGTATCCTGAACTTTTTGTGATTAGTGCGTCTGATAGCGAATACCGTGCGTCAATCATGAAAGTTTTATCTGATTTAGAGGCTGCACATCCAGAGTGGCAGAATCTCAAAACATTTAGAGAAAATCTTACTGATAGGACCATTGCATTTGATCAATTGAATCTGGATACATTGAAGATCAAAAACAAAGTAGTGCATTTGATTGTCAGTAATGTGACCAATGATCAAAACTATCAAAAGGTTCAAGAAAGCCTCACCACCCTTTTAGATACATCGAACAGCTTGTCTTTGGACCGTCAACAAAAGTTCAATCTTGTGAACGGTCTAAGTAAAACATTAAACAACATGGCCAAACTGTTAGATGAACCACCAGTCTTCCAAAGACTGAACGATTTCTTTACTCGTTTTGAAAAGCGTGTAGATGATCTCGTTCTAGGTGATGGTCTAAAGCTGTATGGTATAGAACCGCAAAATTTAAACAAAACTAACGAACGTGGACAGTCGTTCGATATGTAAAAGCAGATATGAAAAAGCCCCGAATATCGGGGCTTTTTTAGTGGGTATATATCTATTTTGCTAAAGCATGGTTAATTTGATCTTCCAAACTACGTCCGTTTTTATCTAGTTTTGTCGCCATAAGAAAAATACGCTTACCCTGGCTATCTTTAGCCCACTGTCTACCAATAGCATCTTTAACTCTCGCATCATCGGCACTATCTAAGTGACTACCTTTATACTCAAGAACGAATATAGATCCATCATCCAACTCAGCAACAAAGTCTGGATAAAAATAGTCCTTACCAGTAGGCAACCAAAATGATGTTTGTGGCTGTTTCGGTATATTTCGGACCCAATATTTTACTCGAGAGTGCCATTCAAGTAGTTGAGCACATCGAAACTCTTCCGAAAGGCTACCACCTTCAGTTTTTTCTCTTAGGTCGTCAATTTGAGCATAGAAGTGTTTTTCAAACTTGCATCCACCACGATAAGGTTTCTTTACAGGATACTTGCCTGGTTCAAACTTAAATGTATTTTCAGGTTGAGGCTGATTGGCCACTTGGAATTGACTAAACAAATCGCCTTGGAAAGCCTGTTGACGCGCCAACTCAAATAACCGATCCAATTCTTTTGTGATGGCTAGGGATAGTTGGAACTGAGCACGATGTAATTGTGTAAGAGTAAAGTTTTTTACGTGAAGCAAATAACTTAACAGTTTTGTTAAATATGCTCTTAGCTGAACTTGCGTTACCCCTTGTCTACTTACTTTGCGATCAAGCCAATTAATAAGATCGGTTTCAGTAACCAGAGTCGGCATATTAGAAAATTGAGCTTGTTGATTCTGAAGTAACGCATAATTGAGTTTTTGTTCATCTATATTAAGATCAATCTCAAAACTATTGACGGTTTCTTTGATAGAAAAACCTTCAAGTTGTATAGGGAAATCTAATAGATTCCATTCTATAGAGTCTTCTATTGTTTCCTTATCTGCAATTTGCCACATACCATCCACGAACAAACCTAGTTGTGGAATTGATGCGAAAGAAGCATTCCAGTTTTCAGGTGCTTGATATGCCTGGCGTTCAGCACGAGCTTCATTAAAGACTTCCTGAACCTTTTCAAGTTGTTTAGGCGGAGTCTGATCAATTACGGCCTTTTCAATCTTATCAAAAGTTTCATTAGTCGTACCTTTATTGATAATCAAAGAGGTACCTTGGCTATTTTCTCTTGTCTGAATTGCTTGCTTAAGTTCTTCGGATAGGGTTTCTGGCTTTACTTCAAACGGGACAGAGATCATAGTTTCAGGGATCTTTTGTTTCGTTGCTGTACCATCGCCTCCAAGCCCAAGATTGTACTGAGGTTTAGCGACAATTGTTGCATCAGCCTCCCACTTCTCAAACCCCATATTTTGAATCATGCGATCTTTAAGTAACATCGTAGCTTGTGCAATAGAACTCGAAATGACATGAGCATACGCTTTATTTAACTCGTCATTTTGACGCAGTTTAGCGTATGGCATCCGTAAAACACGGCCTAATAATTGCTCAACATCAGTTGCAGAATTTATGTTTTGCAAACTTGCTAACACGTATGCAAAAGAACAATCCCAACCTTCCTTTAATGCCTCTACAGTGATTACAATCTTGACTTTGCTTTTAGGGCTAAATAGATTTTCATCTTCAAGCTCTTTGGTACCACCAGTAGAAATAGCAATCCAGTCGTTAGTAATATTTTCATATTCACTTAATAAATGTTCTTTAACAACATTTACATTAGCATCACCATTTTTATCCTGAGCTTGTATTAGCAATATTGGTCGGATATATTCCCTTTCATTTTGTGCCAGTACTTCTAGTTTCTGGCGTTGTATTAGCGCATCGCGAATACAATCTTGCCAACTACCAGTATGTTCAGTCAGAACTACAGGAAGTTTAATCATCTCTTCTGATTTTAATTCTGCTGCCGATACTGAATAAAGCACATTATTGTCTTTTGGAGTAGCTGTAAGCTCAATCAAACAACTTGGATTCAACGTTTTTAATGTAGTAAAAAACGTTTTACCACCCCGGTTCTTATGAGCTTCATCGACAATGATGATCGGTCTATGTAAATGAAAAAAGTTAACCAAGGAATGCTTTACACGGCCTATATCACGTTGCGTTAGAAATGTTTGATATTTCAAAGTATCTTCTGATACTCGATCCATGCCTTCAGTTTGGAAGTCAGTAAGGCTCGTAAAATGTTCACTTAATGATTCATCAAATGCATAAGCATTGCGTTGATAAGTCTTTTCCTTGTCGATATTGAACGCTTGAATCGTTGTCACAATCACAATGCATGATTGATTCACATCATGCTTGTTCAAAGTTTGTAGACTTTCAATGTCACATACTTTGATGCGATCGCCGTAATACCCTTGTAATGCTTTTCTATATGGATGTGTAGCATCAGATAACGCCAAAAGTGTTTGTTGGCGAATCATATCTGTTGGTACAAGCCATAGTACAATTGGAGAATCTGTATTTACGTAGTTACGCGCAGCAATCGCAATACTATGTGAAGCAAGTACGGTTTTACCCCCTCCAGTTGGTACGCGTAGACATACACTAGGAATTCCATCTAAGCGATCATTATATTTAATGTCTTCACCGACACACTTATTAAAAGCTTTTTCAGCACCTAATGAGGCAGCTAAAGTTAGGTAGTTCTCTAAAGATTGTAAAGACTGGCTTTGATAGTTTTTTAATTGAAAAGTCATGAGGAACCTTACGTATTAATTGCCATATAACGAATATGGAATCTGTTTAAACTCAATATTTAATTCATCTAATTTGGTTTTACCTAGTCGTGATGCTTCACCAATAATCACACGCTTACCTTCACTGGTATGGCAATCATTGAGGAAGTTTAATATAGAATGTGTGAGTACATTCCCACTATTAGGCCGTCTATCACCTAAAATGCCGTTATATAGTAAGAAATAAGATACGCCGTCATGAACACCTAAGAATGGACTCTCAAGGCTTACAGCACTATTGAATGCTGATTTAGTTTCGAGCCACCAAATATAACTAGCTAGGTCCATAAACTTAACATCAGAATTTAAAAATCCCTGATCATCAAAAACGGCGTTGCCTAGTTTATAAAAACTAAAACCTCCACCACCTTGCCACTCCACGGATTTAGATATGCCACCTTGCTCACCTTCAATGACTTTTTCTAAACGCGGGATAACGTGAGTTTGAGCATGATCACCCATTTCGATACCAATGTAGTGTCTTTCCATTTTGTGAGCTACAGCGGCGGTAGTCGCTGAACCTAAAAATGAATCAAGAACCATATCCCCTTTATTTGTCGCAATATAGAGTATTTTTTCCATCAATCTTTCAGGTTTTGGGCTAGAGAATGTTTCATCTTTTCCATACAAAAGTTGACTTTCTTTTTTTGCCTCATCGGTATGTCCATGATCTTCATGGTTCCACCAAGTCCAAGGCACTACACCTTTAACTTCAGATAAGTATCTAATAATATTAGGTTGTGAATCACCATTTTTACCAAAATATATTCGCCCTTCTTCTAACAATCTATCATATGTTGCTCTTGAAACACCCCAACACCTTCCCTCTGGAGGTCTGAAAGATTTACCTGATGGGCTCACAATTTCATAAAATTGCTCTGGTGTAGCATGTCCAGCTTGCGCTGTCATAGGAATACCACGCCATCTGCCTTTAGGATCATTATTTGGGTTTTTATATACTTTTGCTTGCGTTTCATTCATAGGAACTAGATTACGAACTTTTTTAAACTCCATTGAGTTTTTAGCATATACAAGCAAGTGGTCGTGAGCATCTCCAATAGCTTCACGGTTTTCTCTCGAATATCTTTTTTGCCATACGATGTTTGCTACAAAGTTTTTTCTTCCAAAGATTTCGTCACACATGACCTTTAAATAATGTGATTCGTTATCATCAAGAGTAATCCAAATAGAACCATCTTCAGTTAAAAGCTCCTTTAGTAATTGCAAACGTGGATACATCATTGTAAGCCATTGAGCGTGTTCTAATTTATCATCATAGTGCTCAAAAGCTGATTGACTGTTATACGGTGGATCAATAAAAACACATTTAACCTTACCGCCATATAAAGGTAGTAAAGATTTTAAGATTTGTAGATTATCACCCTGAATAATAAGGTTTTCTTTGGCTGTATCGGTATCACCAAATGATTTCTGGAATTTTAAAAGATGGAATGGAACTTGGCTTGCTGTTTCTTCGGCTTGGTTACGATTAACCCAATCGAGTAAAGGCATAAAAATCACAATTATAGGTTTAAATTAATAACCTATTATCAACTATTTATTTATTTTATATCTATAAGAATGATGAAAATATTTAATTTAACCCATTAAAAAACCACTAAATAGCTTAGTGGCTTGTTCTGTTTTGGTGATTAATTGGATTCCGTGGATATGACAATAGATGTCATATAAAACCTTCTTTGAACTGTCGCCCTTCCAGCGACTCTAAGTGCATTTCAAGGAAATCTATTGCCACTTCTGAGTAATTTGCGTTGGCTGAACAATTCACCAACTTTTCATCACAAAGACATTTTCCCAAATTTGCCAACTGAGTAACCAACTCATTTCGTACAGAAGCCAAGCTGAGAGCTTCAATCTGAGCTTGCAGTTCTTCACTGAAAAACTGCAGTTCCATACGATTACCACATTGTTGTTGCAGTACATATTTATTTAATACCGCTACGGCTTTAGCGGTATTTAATTCACCGTTCATCAATATTACTTATTGTGACGGTACTGGCTTGGATAAACAGGGTTTGGATCAGCCCATAAACCAAGGCGTTGAGAACGTGCGTTGCTTTCAGCACTCAAAATAATTTTATCTTTGAGATATTCACGATAAGCCCATGCATAGCCATCTTTAACTTGCTTATAGTTAACACTATTCACGATGTTTAAGTTAGGCACTTGGTTTGTACGCATCTGAAAAATGGTACCAAGAGTACGACCGTAGCGGTCCTTACTATTTTCTTGCACATACACAATCGTTTCATGCAAGAAACTGATGTTCTGACGCGATTTCTGACCAAAAGCTTGACTCTTTTCTGGTGCATCAATCTGGTTGAAGCGAACACGGATCTGCTCATTGTTGTTGTTTAAAACGGTGATAGTGTCGCCGTCAGAAATACGTACAACTTTGCCAACAAAATCGGCTTGAGCTGCAGTAGCAACAACAGACATGGATAAGGTTAAAGCTAAACTTTTTAAAGTTGTATTAAGGTTCATTTTGAATCCTTAGTGGGTAAAGAATAGGTAAATTATATCGCATTACATAACTGGAATTTTTTTCTTAAAAAATATATTTAGCTGATTAGTTAGGATTTATCCCCTTTCTCTCAAGCCAGTTTTTCCATTGAAGTGCATACGCAACTAAACCAGGTTGTTTCGCCGTGCCATTGCGATATATCGCATTAAAAGATGGCGTCCATGAATGGTAAGCAGCTGCTCTAACCCAAAAATCGGTTGACGGTTTTGTGGCTAATCGATTTCGCAAGATCTTGGCTGCAAGTCGCGCATTCAGACATCCATCAGTACGCACATAATGGCTGTTATAACTTTCAAACATACCGCCACGTTTAAAGTGTATGGTATTGATTTGGAATTGCCCCATATCCAATGAAAGGTTTTTGTTTTGCACTGTTTGTCCATTGGTACCACGCTCTTTGCTATGTATACCCAATAAAACATACAGCGGAACACCTTCTGACCGCGCAGCATGAATAACACAACTCAAAGTAGCGACTCTACCCGGTACGGTTTGATCGTAAGATGCACTCGCTTGATTGTATTGCGTAGTTGGATAGGTATAAGTAACAGGACGGATATTCTGGCGAACGGGTTGTTGTTGTGGTGCTGGTGCTTGCTGGCCACTAGGTTGTGGTCCATTTTGTGCAACTGCCGTGCGCTCAGTGCTAGTCGAAGTTTCTTCAGTTTTTTTCGGTGTGTACTTCACGCCCAAGTAACGACTCGTAAAGCCTCTTTGCTTTGCTGGCGCCGTTTCTTGCTGAGTGTTGGTCATGACCTGAAATGGTCGATATGGTGTACTTGATCCATTAGAATTGACATGGTTTGCATATGAACCTAGAGCCTCAGAACTTTGAGGCAATTGAGCATAAGCAACGCTTGATCCTAATAGAGTCGCAAATAGCGTTGGTTTTAACAGCATATTAATCAGCACCTTTATCGTTGTTGTTGAAATTGTCGATTAGGTGCTGTTTACGGTCAGCTAACTTATTCAGTGTTTCAACTGGCAATGGGTTTTTGCCGTCATACCACGATAAGCTATATTTTTTTGGCGCATAGCGGAACCATGCCAAGAATGGCGAATTCGGTAAGAATAAAAGACCAGTACGGACTTGCCATGCACGATAAGCTGAATTGATGCTAACCATGTATAGATAAAACACCAATAATACACCTGGTACAACAAGCATTGGATATAGCGCTTTAAAGAACATATAAACTACGTACAAGCCTGTAAACATAGATAATGCTAAATACAAATAAGAAGAAAACTGATGGTTTTTAATAAGCTTGTCTATTTCATCATTACTCATTGAAGCTAAACGTTCTTGCCCTCTTGGGTAGTGAGTATTAGCAATGAGTTTTTTCAGTTGTTTAAAATTGTTAGGTGCGACAATTTCATATTCACATAAAGGGTGTGCACATACCCAATTCACGTTGCCTTTATAAGAACGTGGAATCCTGTTGTCATGCATTAAAATCGATTTACCGCATTCGGGGCATGTTGGCGACAGCATTGATCTAATATTAGATAAATGCGGTAAAAACCCTTTTCTAGCTGAACTCCAGTGGCTTTTACGCCCGAAATCAAAAAAGACTCGCTTTAAAATACCTGATTTACGGGGTTGATTAGCTTCAATTGCCTGTTTAATGGCAGCTTCATCTAAAACCTCATTGGTAATATTTACCTTTTGTGTAGCACTATCAGAACTATTTTTATCTGAAGACATACTTTTACCTACGGACTTTTATTATGTAGAATACGTTATTATATTAAAGGATTTTCAACGTGTCTAAAACCCTTTTTAACTTCGCAACGGTTATTTTAATTTCCACCCTTTTAAGTGCCTGTAATAACTCTAATACTCCAAATGAACAAGATCCATTAAAAGGTCAAGAAAAGAAGTTTTTAGACGAATCCGCAACGAGTGAATCAAAAGAACTTGTGTTTTATGACTTGGTAGATCCTAAGAAAAAAGACCAACCTATAAAGGCTGAAGAAGCAAGTGCTTCCGAGCCTGAAGCCCAAGAACAACAACCTGAAAAGGCCTTATCTCCTGAGATTCTTGAAGCGATTCGTGAAAATACAGAACGACAAGAAAAAAAGGAAAATGCACTCAGAACAATAGCTGAAGCTAAGCGTATTGAAGAATTATTAGTAGGTAAAGATCGCAGTAGTGATGATGGTTATACCTATAACAGTGATGAATAATTGATATATCAATGGTTTTAACCAATACAAACTTATTATTTTAAGTTAAAATGATTTTAAATTTTTTGGTATATACGGTTATGTTTAACAGTGCTTTTAAGAAACATAAAATAAAAATATGTTTTGGCTTGCCAATCATAATTGTGGTTTCGATCTTAATATTCAAAATCTACTCCTACCCCTTTAAGCCAAGACTCTTAAGCCCCGATTGGATTGAAAGTCGCTACAATGGTTGGGAAGTTGAACATCATGACTTATGGATTGCTACAATTGTGGATGTTGTTGGTCCAAAAACAGTAAAAATTAGAAATCAAAATGGAGAAGAAAAAATTATGGATCTTCTCTATATAAATGCTTTGCAATCTTCGGAAAAAATGAAAAACCTCTATATCAATAGCTTGTCCGGTTATGTTGGCCAACAGCTATTTGTAAAAGGAGATCCAGACAAAGCGCGGTTTAATGGCGTCTTGATCGATGGTAACGGTGAAAATATCAATCTAAACCTAACTTATGTACCAGGTGCGGTATTGGATATGTCATCAACTGCATACATTCATGACCGAGAAAAGCAATTAGTTCCTTATTTCGCGAATATCAATTCAGAAAATAGAACGTTTTAAGTTATAAATTAAGGGATATTAGAAAGGCCAAGCTATGCCAGCACCATTATGTTTCCTCACACTGGAATTTACCGCCAAAGTCAAGAATCCAGTTGATGTGCCTGACATTATTAAGTCGTCTATTTTGACGCGTATTAAAAAGTGCCGCACATCATCAATAGAACAGGCTCAGTATCTTTATAATGCTGAAGAGAGCTACTGGAAGCCAAAAAAACAAGTCACTGAAGAAGCAACTCAATATCATGGCATCACCAATGAAGATTTATTAACGCAAGACTCAATCAATGGTCTAAAGATTAAAAACTATGTTGTGTATTGGGCAAACGTTTATACATTTAGAATTTTGCAAAAAAGCAAAGTGAAGTTTTTTAATCACCGCTTTATCTTTTTAAACAACTTAATCAACGTGATTGGTGAAGATGGTTCCCTACCCATGACAGAATGGGCACGTTTAGCCAGTGCAGCTTCGGGAAATAATGAATTTCCAGAAGAGATACTGACTAACACTAACAATAAGGTCATCTGTTTGACCGTTATATTTGATTATATTTCTGAAAAATTAACATCACTTTATGGTTTGGATCTAAATAAGCATTACGATCTGGTTGCTGCAGTACAATACAACAGTGCTATCAAAGCTAAGAGTCAAAAATCATTAAAGGTTCATAAGCTTATGCGTGATGATTTTAATGAGTTTAAATTGCTTTTAGACAAAGGCATGGAGATTAAGAGAATTAAAAAGGAATATTTTATAAATAATAACTACCTCCCTTAAACCTAAAAGCCACTTTCTTAAAAGTGGCTTTTTTACGTTAAACATAAAATAAACTATCACTAAAACCCTTTTTTAAAATATAATACTTTTAATTTCTATTTTAACTGGTGATACATTGTGAGTTTAATTAAGAAGCAAAAAGACATTCTATCTCACGACCCTCTTGTTTCAATTTTTAGTAACAATGACCTTTTAACAATCTCAGTTGATACGGATTCTGAAGATTTGAATCGTCAACCTAAAAATATAAAAATCCCGAATGCCGATCTTAAAGAGTTAACAATACAAATCAGTGGTTTTGATACTTTAGAAAACAATGATGTTGGTCGTTATTTCACTTGTTCTGGTACCGTAGAGCTCGTTAATACACTAGGTAATGGTGAAGAAAAACGTTTTGTATTAGCAGAGCCAAAAATCAAAGTAAACGTGGCTAAAAAAGGTCATTTACCGCAAACAGAACAAATTAAACAATTGGTTCGTAATGCGTGGATGGATGCATTTAGCTATGGTTGCCAAAACATTAACCAACCTTACCACTATGAAGATGAAACTTGGTTTGAACGCTTCAAAGGTAGCATTATTGGTAAATTTGTACTGATCGTACTTGCCACTTTCTTTGCTGCTTTCATTGGTTTGGCTATTTTTGGTTATGCTGCTGGTAAAAAACAACAGGACCCAACATTAGAAATTGCGAATCAAATTGCTCAAGATCCTGAAGCATTAAAGCAATTGCTGAATCAATATGATCAACAAAATAACCAATCTGGTGCACCTACTCCACAAGCATCACCAGAACAAGCAGCTGAGCAAGAAAGACAGCAAGAAATTAGCTCATTCGGTTTAGATGCTGGATCTAGCGAATAACGCTGATTAAGCAATAAAAAAGCACCTTAGTCATAAATACTTTGGTGCTTTTTTTATGCCTAAATTTATTATGCAAATTTAAAAAGAATCCAAATGATGACGAGATGTACTGGATAGAACCAGTACGCCCACTTCCCCACTGGCGGTAATTCAAAAGGTATATTCATGTGCTGTCCTTTCAGTAGGAATTGTGCACCAATACACGTTGCAATGGCGCTACTGACAGCAAATGAGAATGCCAAAGAATATGTAGTCATATCCGTATAGTAGCCACCAATCAACCAGTTGAAAATGTTGGCCAATGAAGTGAGCAAGACGCTGATCATTAAAAAGTATTTCTTAGAATGAACGTTGGTTGTTTTAAAGAATAAATACAGGAATACAATTAATAAAACGCCCCACACGCTATACATAATAAAATTAGATAGCAATGTGATCACGACTAACAGAGAGACAAACTGCAGCGTTGCATATTTATGTTTAGATTCCCCTAATACAACAAGCAAAAATCCTAAAAGCAACGTAGGCATGACGTTCAGAGTTGTAAATGGCTCTTGGTTGAATAGTTGATACGGTACTTCTGATAGCACACAAAACAACGCCAAATTTTTAAAATAGTTTTTTAATGTATGGGTTTTCTTTTTAGAAATAGCTTGGTTCAAATTGAATGCAAGCATGATACAAAAAATAGGAAAAGCCCAACGGCCAATCGTCCTCAACAACAGATTATATTGAGGAAATAATATTGATGCGTGGTCAATAACCATGGTCACAATCGCAATCCACTTCAATAGATCCAAGGCTCTATTGCGATCTCGCACGGCGCTTTGGCTAATTACAGCTTCTTGTAGATGAACCATGTGTTATTTTTCGCTAAAGGGTTTGTATAAGCATCACTACGCTGTTTTCGGGTGTTGTTACGATTATCTAAGATCTCAATGCTATTCCAACCTTCGGGATAACCGAGCACCAGGCCAGAGTTATAAAATCTCGTGCGATGACGCTCTTCATCGCCGGCATAAAACAAGTACGCACGAATATCGTTATACGGTCGATGCCCGACCAATACGTTATCTTCATCACGATCAAAGTACTCATAAATTAAATCCGTATATTCACGATTGAAGTATCCGCACTTCTCAAACAGATCTGCACTTGAACGAAAAGTAATAGATTCCTTGGCCAGTGTTTTATTTAAAATCATGCGAGTGACATTACGAGCAAACACGGGCAAATTAAAATGCACAGGCAAATGAATTTCATTTATTTCGGACAAATCAATAGGATCACCAAAAGGATTAGAAAGTTCTAATGCTTTTTGATAAAAGTCCATCCATTGTGCAAGATATTCATCAACAAACTTTTTCTCACCATAATAAATTGGTAATCCATCAACCGTTAAAAGGTTTTGTGGAGGAAAAATATTGTTTCTTAAATCTAAGATGCTTTGTTTTAATTTTGCGATTTCGATTGGATCACTAATCATAACAACTCACTCGAATTAGAGTATTAAAATAATTATATAGGGTTTTAATTAATTGGATATAAGTTTTTAGCTCAGTAAATAAGCATTTTTGTTGTGTGGCGAATTAGAATTGATAAAAAATTTAAAAGAATATTTATTCTAGGAATTATTGATACAATGTATCTAATTTCTTACGAATTAGTATATACAATTGGGATTACTATGCTTACCCCTGATCGAATAGACAAACAAGTTAATTTGGCTGGAATTGACCAGTCGTGGACCAATTTATTAAATCACTTGGACATTGATAGTCATCCTGAATACAACATCGATAAAACTCAGCCATGGTACTTGGCTAATTTTGTAGATTACCTACGCCTACTCAACTTTAAGTTTGATGAATTAAATCTAAGAGAGATTCGTGCAGTAGATTATGACTTGGTAGATTGGTCATTTCTTAAATCTAATCGCCTAAATGGTGCTGAGGTGTTTAAGGACCTAACCATTTATCTGCAGAAACCCAATTTTGTTACGCAATATCCTAAATGTGTACCCATCAATGCTGATGTTCGCGATCGTAAGCTTGCAGAGGTCATTTATGATTACTACAGACGCTTCTTACCGTTTTTCTATTCATTCATTAAATTAATCAGATCAACGCAGCGCTTATCTCTAGAACGTAAATTACCCGTGATTGATAACTTTATGTCTAATTTTGGAGATCTTAGTACTGGTGAGTTTTATTCAAATATTCCATTTGATGATGCAGAGCTCAAAAGGATTTTGAAAAATGGCTTTGAAAAATATAGAGAGCATAAATCAGAACAGCGGTATAGCCGTGCCATCGCAGAGCTAACACCGATGTTTAAAGCTTTGTCTGAATACTTAAAGATTGTGTCTACGGTTAACTACGTGGATCTAGACCTTATTCACTTCTTACACAATGCATTTTTGGGTAAAAACTTTAATGTTTATTCAGATCTATTCGCTTTGGATAAAGAACCTAATTTGTTGGTCAATTTAAGTTGGACATACACAAAAGCATTTCAATATTCATAAATAGCACCATGGTAGTTTATGTGCATCGGCTATATCAAAAGGAAGAAGAATATAGCGATCTTTTAACGAAAGGGCCTGGTCATACCGAAGTTTTGTAGCAGAATCTCTAAAACAAGCTAGGTAAAGTTCAGTCATAAAGTTTCTCTTAAGCTACCTTCTTATTCAGTATGTGTTCGGCTAAGCGCTTGATACCGCCACCGTCCGTAATTAAATGTTCAAATAATTCGCCATTCGGGTTTTTAACTCCTTCCAACTGGCCTTTTTTGATGCCTAAGACATCAGAAATAATTGGATCTGAACCCGAATCAGCCAACAAGTAATATGCCGAGATCTGTTTGATTTGACCGTCACGGTCTAAGCGACCAATACATTGATCATGAACACCAGGCGACCAATCCAACTCACCAAACACAAATGTTTTGCATTTTGAGTGGTACTGCAAGCCATCAAGCCCGGCAGATGAACGTAATGAACTAATGAAGACTTTACTTTCATCATTCAAGAATGCTTGTTTAGATCGTTCCTTAGCTGCAGGTCCTTCCGTACCTGTATACATAACAGGATTGAATTCAGCCAAGCGTTCTAGCCAAATGTTGTACACATCTCGATGCCAACCATAAAGCATGACTGATTCACCAGACTCAACAAGCATACGCACGAACTCAGCGACATACGGCGCTTTGGCGATACCTGTTGCTTGGCGCATCATAATATTGAATTCTTCTGTCGCACGAAGCTTTTGCCCTTGGAATTCTTGAGTAGAGCTTAAAATTACTTTTGCCAGTTCCATTGCCTTGCCCTTAATTTGATCCAGTACTTTAGGATCGCTTTCGACATATTGAGGGATGATTTGTACTGGCGGTAACTCTCGATTTACATCTGCTCGAGTACGGCGCAACATTAGACCTTCATCACGTAAAAACATCCCGAACGCTTTAGGATCATTAATACGTTTTTCGTGTGAACACCACTCACGAGCGAATTCGGTAGCGGTACCTAAGCTATCTGGACGCAATATTTCAATGATGTTGTAGAATTCATCACCGTAGTTATAAATCGGTGTAGCTGATAGACCGAGGCGTAATTCAGCTTGGTCACTAATGAGTTTAGCAGCGGAATACTTTTGCGATGTATAGCCAGTCCGTAACTCTTGGATCTCGTCAAACACTACGTACTTAATCTTTCCGGCAAGATATTCAGCCCAACCGTTCAACTTTGAATAACTGGTGATAATGACATCGGGTGCTGCTTCACCCTCTTTGTGCAATGGATAAGGCGATGCTTTCTTTAGGATGTGACATTTTAGGTGCGGAGCAAAGCGTTCAATTTCATTCTTAATTTGCATTGGAAGATGTGTCATTGTCACAAAAAGCGCCGGGAGCGATTCAGGTAGAATCATCGGACATATTCCACTCGCTGTTTTGCCAAGGCCCAAATCATCCCCCAAGAGCAAACCTTTAACATTAAGTAGTAGATCTGCAGCTGCTCTTTGATACTCATATGGAGGCACGGCAAGATCAAATGTTTTGATCGGACGTTTATAGTCCATCACATCCAAAATATCTTCTTTTAGCGACACATAAGCCTTAGATTGCGCTTTCATGTATTTAAGATCATCAACATGCATTGGATAACGTTCAATAAACCAAAGTAGGTCGTGACAATTAGACGGCGTATCGCTTAACTCAATAAATTTTGATGCATGTTGGCTGACTTGTGGGAATACACGCTTAAGTCGTGTTTTAACATGTGGTTCACATTCAATGTGCCAGTTTTTTTCTTGACGAGAAATGGTGCCGTAAGATTTAGACATTAGAAGACCCCCACTAAAATACGATGGCGGTAAATAAATTTATTGTTCAGTTGGATTGGAATGTTATTCACCCAATACGGTGTACCAACCACATAGAGCGCTTTTATGCTGTCATGGCTTAAATAGCGATTGATCTGACGCAATAATGCGTTACGTGCACCATCTATTTTTAATTCAACACCCACCTTGCCGACATCAAGCTCAACAGTAAAATCAATGATGTCTTTATTTGATAGACGAACCTCACGTTCATACGGAATCTCATTGGCAATAAACATTTGCTCAATCGCGAGTTGTAAGTCTTTTTCGTTATAAAAACGGTATTTGTGTGAAGAAAACAGAATTCCAAGCTCTTCAATCGTTTTCATTCTGCATCCCCTTGGTCAGCTTTAGCAGCCTTTTTGTTTTTCTTCACCTGGCTTTTATCAATGGATTTTGATGGTACCAGTTCAACTTCACATTCAGTACACGATAATCTAAAAGTAGGACTACACGTTGCACCACGGCCACACTCAGGACACGCAAAAGATGCCCTAGTCTGTTTCTTAGGCTCAGGCTCAGGCTCTTCAAAATTGGCTAAACCAAGCTCTTGATAGAGTGTTCCACCGATCATAGTTTCTTTGAGTACAATAAGCTCGTTATCATCGCCGTTTGGTTGTTCACCCTTATAAAGTTTAACAACCTTAGGTTCTGGTATTGGTTTGTCGTCATCATCTAACGGATCTTCATCAAAAGCCGTTGGATAATAACCGCCAAGGTTTGCACCGGTATTTGATATGTCGATTAGTCCGATCGCTACATCAAAGGGATTCATTGTAGTGGGAGTCGGTTCCTCTTCTTCATCACTTGTTGGGATGGCATATCCAGTGAGGGAATCTGGTGCTTTTGCCGGTTCGGCAACTGGCTTCTCTTTTTTAGGTGATTTCAAAGCTGAATTGATTTCATTGCCAAGTAAGGCAATATGAAATAGCTTTGGAGAAGCAGTCGGAATGGACTCCAACAACTGCACTTGCTCTTGAATCATTTCAAGACTTGAAATCGTTTTGGGTGCGTACTTGTCATACCATTTGATGATACGCCCTTCATCGACAAGCTCATTGCACACTTGAATAAACAAGCCATCAGGTGCAACGATTTCGGTCATCTTCTCGCCTGTCGTGCGACCTTCTTTTGTGCCGTCATCAGTCATAATCAAACCGATCTCAAGCATAAATGCCGCAAACTCAGCATTGTGATATGAGCGTTTAGATGGCTCACCAAAAATGCTTTGTTTCATATGACACATCTCATGTGCATAGCATTTAAAAATGTTAAGCAATGGTTGGGTGCCAAAGTAATCAGGGTTAAGGGCCAGTTCGTGCGTATACGCCGTATCATCTTCTGTCGAAGCAAATCTATTCTCAGACCAATAACCGGTATTTTTGTTGATACGTTGAAGCGTAATCAAACAATCTGGTAATTCATTTTTGAATAGCCTTTCATTGAAACGGTCATACACCAACTGCAGTTCTTCATAAAACTGCAACGTAGTTCTATTCTTTATGTTCATTTTTCAGTCGTCCAAACAGGATCAAACTAGGTGTGGATTGTACAAAACAACGTTTAAAGTTTACGCACAGCTTAAAATACAGTCAATAGTTTAAAATAATCAGCAAAGCATATATTTTTTTAAAAAAAAATTACAACACAAAAAATAAGTATCATTAAAGTGTAGGTTTAATAAATTGTGGTTGGTTTTCATAATATGAGTGTTACGCTTTACTTCCACACAAAACTGGTGTTCCTATATCAATTTTGAGGGTTTTAAGTATATTATAAGCCACTTTTGTTAAATGCACATAGAAGTTACTTTTAGCGTTTATAAATGCTGAATAATACCCTTATTGTCAATAAGGCGCTATTTAAAGGCAATGGTTCTTAATAATGCTGTTTATAGAAAACTGGATATCGAAATGAGTCTGAATAACATAAAACTAACAGCCAATTGTTTTGCCCTTACACATCCTGAAAATGAAAAGAACTTGTTCAAGTACATTTTTAGAGAAATGTTTAAACGAAATAAGGTCGAGACATTCTGTTCCGCAAAAGTCATATTTTTTACAGATGGCAAGCACATCTATTTAAGAACGTGCGTATCGGACGTCAAAATCCCAATGGCCAAAGAATACATTGAAATTTCGCACGGTCAGCAAATCACTGGAAAAATCATGGTTCCTCTTAACCGTGAATGTAGCTTTAACCGCCAAGAAATTGAAGAATACATTTCGGTCCACGGCGAAAAACCCAAAGGCAATTCAGGTAAGAAGCGTAAAAATCTAACTGGAGATGAAGCAGCCGAATTCACCAAAAACGCTCTTAGTAGCAAAGGTCTATTGGATGTCACTATAATTGAGCAACAATGTGGACCACAGCTCAGCATTTTGAATATTCCAGTCCAGACCATAGATATTTCATTTAGTGCGACTGTTGGTGATTTAGAGCTATTTAAAACAGCATGGCTCAATGGTATTGGTCGTGATAAAACCTACGGCTTTGGAATGATCCGCTTAGATGGTACTTTGTTTACACCGCCTTGTAATAATAGTGCTCACGCCTAATCGAAAGGACTTTTAAAGTCCTTTTTTAAACGAAATTTTTTCAGATATTGATCTGATATAGATCCTGGTTGCTCAACATGAGAAATAAAGATTTAGATCCAAAGATAGGAATACCACTTAAAGTCATCACAGCGCGATTAGAACATGTGAAGTTTAACCTCAATGGCTTAATGAAATGTGTAGAAGCTTATGCGATCGCACGACAAAACAGTAAAGATCCGCACGAATGCCTAATCAGTGGTGATGAATGGACATATGCTGCACTAGATTGTCGAGATCCTATCTGGCGTGAACGAATGAAACGCACCAGTACCATTATGGGTGTTCAAGCCACTGGCCAAGAAATTCCACTCTCATTTATCAATCAGCTACCTTGCAACATTGGTGAAATCATTACTCTTGGCTCATGGAGCCTAACCAAAAATATTTATCGGTTTGAAGATCAAGTCATTCAAATGCTTGTAAAGACCGAGTACAACCGCAGTATCCCCGGTTTCCTATTAAACCTACCTGATATTGCGATCTACGTTCAAACCGACAATGCCAATCTCTACGTGCAAAATGAACAAGTGGTCGGTGTTATTTTTGCGAAAAACACGTTGAACGATCGCAAGGTGCTATTTACCACGGTATATACCGATACTGGCTTAGCAAAAACCATTACCATGCACTTCCCTGATGATGATGATTTTGAATCAACTGTTGAGGACTGCATGACCGATTTCATTGATACGTTTTTTGATGAAAAGAACTTGCCAGATGAACAAGAAATTAACACGTTCATGGAACTGCAGAAGAAGCTAATCAATTTGATTCTATGGTTCAGCCAAAAAGAACCAGATCTCAGACCATTAACACCAGAAACAACACAAGCCAGGCCTAAATTAGAGCTGATTAAGCGTGAATTGCGTTTATTTGAGGCCAATAAGTACAAGCCGACTATTGTTGGTACCGAAACAAATAAAAAGATCAATGAAGCGATCCTAAAGCGCGATGAAGATCTAAAGTCTGGCAACTACAAAGGTACCAAAAAACCACATCCACGGGTTCCTCACTGGAACTTTTACTGGTTGGGCAAACGTGGTACCAAAGAAAAATGGGTTAACCATTGGATACCATTTCAGATTGTTGGCGGTGTGCCTAAAGAAAAAGGGCTCTAAGGAATAAGTTATTAATTACGCAATGGTTGGGTAGTCTAAAAAATATTGGATTCCAACACTGATTCCGTAAAGCCAGTAAAAGCCCCATGAAATAAGAAAGAGCCCTATGTTGGCTCTTATTTTGTTTTTGTAAATCTCAATTTTAACGCAGCGTGATTTTCACTTTACCAACACACTTTTTGTTTAGTGGGCGATTATTACTATCTACCCGTCTCAAATAGCCACATTGACTACAAGCAAAAGTATCATTACCTGAATCATTCGTAAATTTAAGCCAAATGTGACCATTGCCATCGTCTATATCTGTTTTAACGTATTTATCTAGATTCATGCTTAAACCTCTTAATAAGCTCACTCGATAATAACAATAGTTTTGCTTAGATAGTATTTTTCCAAAAGGAATTATTAGCAGATTTTATATGTTTTTTAAGAAAAGTTTTTGAGCGCTTTTATTTATTAAAATTGAATTATTAAGCAAGGAGTTATAAAGCATGGCTAAATCAATAGACCAGTTATGGAGTGAATTACAGCAGATTCAATTTGATGAATCTAATTCCTTACCATGCGAATTCCATATCTGGAATAAAGGTACATATCGCTATCAGATCCTAGATTGGTTTGAAGCAAATTCTGAAAATGGCGTATTAAGCTTGCAAGGCAAAACCCATAAAACATTATGGGAAGAGTTTGGCAACACCCCGATAAACAATGATGATGAAATCGAAGAAGACTTTCATCTATGGGGCAAAGGTACAGACCGCTTCATTATCTGGCACTGGTTTGATGATCAATTAGAACACGGTGTAATTAGCTTAATTGAGAAAGGAGTTGCGTAATGGGATTATTTACTTGCCCTCACTGTAATAGTGATATTGATACTAACGATAAAAAGTCTGGCCATCAGGTGAATGATGTAATTCAAGAAACCTTTTGTTCTGTTGACTGCAGTATTGAATATCTGGTGCATAACTCACAAATGATTGCAGTAGATCAATACGGAAGTTTGCCATTAAGCAATGAAAACCTGAATGAATTCATTGAAGCATTTTCTAATGAGGGTGTTGAAGATGATGTGTTAGAACACATCAAAGCTGAACTTTGTTAAGTAATCGCGCACCTGCTCTAAACAACACTGACAATGGCATTTAAAAAAAGGGCTTAAATCATTTAAGCCCTTTTAATATTTATACGATAAGAAAACTTTCTAATGTTTTACCAGATTCAATCTCACGATTTAACCAGGATGGACGTTTACCACGACCGGCCCACACTTCTTTGTGGTTATTCGGGTTGCGATATTTAGGATCTGCTTTAACCACTGGCTTTTTATTTAATTTACGATTTTCGCCGTGCTCATTTAATTCAAGAATAGTTAAGCCTAATTCTTTTGCGATCTCAAACATTTTGAGATAACCGTCATCAAGTTTCTTATTCTCTACTACAACAATTTGGTTTTGTGCCTTTTTAATTAGGTCTTCTAACTGGTCTTTACTTAGGTTTTCAACTTCCATAACTAATCTCGAAAATTTGGATATATCAAATATACACCAGTGCGTTTTGTTTACAACCGCATACGGTACTTTTAATTGATTAAAATATTCGACTTATTCCATGGCTATTCTAATTTTTAAGCATAAGTTATTCCCACTTTAAATCCATTAATCTAAAAATACATTCAACCTGTTAGGTAAATTAATATGCACAAGTATCTCATGATGAATCTTGCGATTAACGAAACATCAGCACTACCAATTGGTATCCGTATTTGTGATTTTAATATCGGCTTATATGCCTCTAAGAAAATTTCAGAAGTGCCAGCTTTAATGGCATTGGTTAATTACACCCTGTTTAAGTATTCAAGCTATGAGAGTGAAGAACTTGAAGACATTGAAACCTTATTAGAAGAACATGATTTTAAAACTCGCTATGACTCTTGGGAAATCAGCGGTGATTCTTTTTACGTTTTAGGTTTTAAAGAAATTACAAAAGACGAGTTTGAATTATTGCAAAAACTTGACCTGTTGACTGTGGTAGACGAATACAACTACCACCATAAACTTTTGTCGAATCATGGTGAGCATAAGTTTGACGAATATTTCAAAAACTTTAACGAGTCTAAAGAGCAAGAAATCTTGAAGCAGTTTAAAGACATTGCATTCAACCTAAAAAGTGATGCCCCTTTAAACTCGACATTTGCTCAAGACGTTATAGAGTTGCTGACTACCTACAAGTTTGGTACAGCTTTAGAACCTATCGACAGCACTCACAGCGATACAAGAAACCGTTTCTACTTTAGCCATACGCTTGAGGGTGACTTCGCATCTGGAGCTATTCAGGTCATTATTTCAAATTACAAAGAAACTGGCGTCAAAAACCCTTATTCAGTGATTGAGCCTTTAAATCTTGAAATTATGCTTGAAGATGAACAATGTTTTGATGATGAATATGCAAATCTCGTTGTTGAATGCGAGTATGTGTTTAATCTTATTAAGACCGACTTATACACCAACACTTTTGAATAAACCAAGCCTTTAAGAGAGAAATCTCTTAAAGTTGCGCTTAAAAACGTAAACGATGTTTTTTTAATTGATTAAAAAAGGTTTTGAATTTTTAGCGCTGCAATGGCGCTCGTCATTATTAATTCTTTCTGGATGCTTAAATAAGTATTTTTTAAAAAAACTTTATCCGTTCATATTCTTAATATAATGAAACCAAATCAAGCAAATAGCTTAAAACTTGGAGAAAGCTCATGAATTTAAACCCTAATTTTTGCCCGATCGATTTTAACGAAGTTTACGGCAGTACTGACAATTTACCTTTGTTCTTGGTTAAAGCGTCACGCCAGGATTCTAACGATGACGAGCATAGTGAGTATTTCTTCATTCGAGCACCTCATGAGCACCGTTTAGCTTTCTTCCTTGCTCACATGTTCAAATCACATGTAGATAATGCCCTTTTGACCTTGGAAAACTTGGCTGAAGAAAATTATCAAAATATCCCTGAATTGGAAGAGTTGATGTCTTCATATGGTGTGATTGATGGCGTTGGCGTGGATACACTTTTTGATTTCCGCGCTAAGGAACTCACACTTGATAAAGCGCTGGAGCTAGTCGAATTCATTGAAATTAACCCACTCAATACTGATATTGTGGGCTCACTATTCTTGGAGGCACTTTAATGAATAGTAGCTTTATCTTAATTAATGAAGCTATGGCGCCTATTCGTAAGAATACGGCGCTTTTGGAAACCCTGTTATCTATGATCAGTACTGCAGATCAAGACCACGGCGACCAAAGCCCAAGCTTTCACATTAATATCCATGCTGGCATTGAATTGCCTAATCATGAAATTGCATATACCACTTTAAAAGGTTTTGCAGAGCTGACCGAAGATCATAATCTTTGTATCTATATGAATCCTGAGCTGTCAGAAAATGGCTTTATGTTGCTATCCACTCAAAACGTGGTACCTGATTGCTATGACAATTCTATCTTTGTAGATCTGTCGAATCAGTTATGCAGTTTCTTCAATCAAGAAGTACAGCAGTTAAACGATCAAGCGCAAAAGGCGTTAAAGCTGTTGTTACAGCATAAAATCAATGGAACAGCGATTCGCACGTTCAACCCTGAACAATTGCAGATCTTACAGAAAATCGCTGCATTAGATAGCTTCATGCTCGATGACCAGCGCGATTGGTTTTACTTTTCCGAAGTGGCCATTGATAACGCCTATAAAGACATGAAAAAAGGTTTAGAACTGTTGGTTCTCAACGAAGATATTAAGGATGCACTTAAACAGCTACTTGATGCAAACAACATGGAGTTTTGTGATTTACCAATACTCGTGGTTTTGTATCCCCTACTGGTTAAGTCTGAAGAAAATAACGAACTGGTACAGGCTTGCTTAAGTCATCTCATTGGCAACAACTTAATCAATGAGCCGTTTATTGCTGGTGTACAACTTGAAGCTGGTGCATTTAATAGCGAAATAAACACCTATACTTTATTGCCACACATGAAAGCAGTAAAAGAATTGCTGATAGATATTGAAGCAGATCTCACAAAAGTTTAACCGTTTTACCTGAGCTAATTGCTCAAAACCTTGGAGTTGTTATGGATACTATTGTTCGCGTTAAATCAGTTGGTGTTTTAGGTCTATCATCTAAAATCACGACATTTGTAATCGACATCGAGCTTGATGGCGGTAAATTAAAAATTGAAGATCAATTGCTTCATTTTAAGAATACTTTACGTACAAGCTATCGAGAATATGATGAAAGTTTAGCGATCGTAAACAATAAGGCTATACTTTCCAATTTAGATAATGCAGTAAAACCAAACGAATTGCATGCTTTAGTTGATGATTATATCGACTCAGTTTGGGTAACAGATGCCAATAAAAACACCACTAAACAGCGCCGTGCGTCACTTGGTTTGCACAATCCAACGATAAAAGACAAAGGTGTTTTGAAAGAAGCCCTTTTAAGTGAAGTGAAATTAGCCTACAAAAACTATATCAATCAGAACGTAGAAGCCTGATCAGATCGGAAGTATGTTGCGACCAGCATACTTCTTTTTTTTTGAACCTTAGCCTAGAATCATCCAATATCATCGCTTCATACCAAGAGAATCATGCCATATCTCATATATTTAATGTTCCTTGCGTTTGCAAGCGCCGTAATTTTAGTGGAAGAGGCTTATGGTCTTAACATCCAATTATTTGCAATGGGGATTGTCGTCATCATTGGACAATTGGCAATTTTTTGTTTTATCAACGCAGCGATTAACATCAACAATGAAAAACAACATCGCAATGCCGTCAAAACCTTGCACTATGGCGCTTCATTTTCATTAATTGTGGTCACTACACTGGTCTATTTATATAAGTATGTGTTGCACAAACAGGAATATTTGACCATGGCGATTTACTTTTTAGGAACGTGGTTTGCCATCACCCTTTTTGACTCAGTGTTTAAGTTAGTCAAAGTTGGTATTTTTAATAGCAAGAAAGATAGTGCTGAAGTTGTGAACTCAACGCGTAAAGTGACGGTAGTTACTTTAGCGATCTGTATGATTGGGTATTACTTATTTAGCAAATATGCATTAAATATTAACGTACTAGACTAGGCATCTTGTAAACAAAACCGCACCTAATACACAAGCGCAATAACCAGCAAAAAAGAACATCCTTTTAATTATTGCGCTAATCTTTTCCGTCACAGTACCGTTATGAACAATAAAAACTATCATAAACATTAAAGCGATCGTGCAGAGGAATAAGGCAAAAACAATTAAATAAGTAAAAGCAAAGTCAAAGTTTAATACCACTGGAAAACCAATAGATACCGCCATTAAAGCTATTGTACTTGATGCATTCATATCTTAAAGCCCATCTAGCAACTAGCTTAATCGTAGCGATAAATAAGCTTTAAAACTGAAACTTTATTATTGAGATTGGTCAATGCACATTAAAAAAATGTGCTTGGTATATACCAGAAAGCAAAGAACCAGACGCAAAACGCCTGGCTCTTTAAAATTGAAAGGTGAATAAAAAAACACAAATCACTTGAACGCATTTCTTATTCAAGGTCAGTTTAATTAGATTTCTTGCCATTGTCTATGTAATGTAAACGTGGACAGCATTAAAACAATCTATATTTTTTGAAAAAAGTTTTGAAAAGGTACAGTGAAATATAATGAATGTATGGGCTCAATGCTCACCATTTGGAGAAATTATATGAACTTTAAAATCTTATCTAAAACAAAAGTTGTTGGTCTACAAGAAGATTCTCTCACCTCTTTTCAAAATTTTATGTTTGAAAATATTGCATGGGATAGCCAAGTCCGTGCTGATTATTACCAGTCAAATAAGAATACTGTACTGCTGGAGCTACCAGTACGTTTACGCCGTGACATTCAAATCGAAAATATCAACGGCGCTTTAGATGCACTAGTTGATTTTGAGCTGATCTACAAGCAAGACCAAGGCAAGTTGGTATCTTCATTGGTCGTTGATACGCAGTACTTGTTATGTATAAATGATCAGGATATTGATCTTTGGTCAATCGACAGCGAACTCAGTTTCTTACAAGAAGCTGACCGCAATCACCTTAAGAAGCTTATGCGTCATTGCGATGATCGTTTCCATGCGTGGATGCGCGAGATTAAGTCTTACTTCAATCGTTTGACAGTACAGCCGTTGCATCTTGATATGCAGATCAAAATACGCAAGATCGTAGGCTATACAGCGGTGCTACCTAAGACCTTTCCATAAGGTTTTAGGTGTCAGTATAAAAACAAATAGACCGCAATTAAGCGGTCTATTTGTTTTTGCCTAAAACGGCGTTAACAGATCTATGTAATATTTAGCCCTTAAAACTATTGGCAAGTATCTGAATAACGCTCAGCACTTCCAAAGAATGATTTACCCTGATTGTCCACGATGTCTACATACAGATCTGGTTTAACTGGAGCATTGGCGAATACAGAGCAATAAAACGGATGAATCTTTTCATTCACAAAGCGGTTTAAAGAGTCAGTTTCATCAGAAGAGTATTTATCTGCAGTTTTGCTAGACATCTGAACGTTCATATTAAAGTGTTTTGAATACTTCACTTTTTTAAGTACCGCACCAGTTTCAATCTGGTACGGTGTTTTAGTGTTAAGTAAACGCTCAACTTTACGTTTGTTTTCAGCAGTAGGAGAAAGCGCAACAGCAGATTTTAAGCTGTTTGTATTCAGGTTATTTAAAGAACTATTAGCTAAAACAGCGCACGACATAGACACTGAGATTATTGCAACTGCAAATAGTTTTAGTGTTTTGAATACGTTCATGTTTAACGACTTTCCTGTATATACTTAAATTATATACTTAATATACGATATTTGATTTTTTTGGAATTTTAATCTTATTTGATTTTGTTAATCGGTATATACCAATAAGATTGTTTATACGCAATTTAGCAAGAATCGCCCCCTTGTTTGGGGTTACAATTATTGTAATTTACAGATTGTTGATACAGGAAACCGATATGTCTGAAGAAGTAAAATACGAAGACCGTGTACGTGCTGCATACCGTTCTGCTCAAGGCAATGTAGCTCAAGAGTTCTCCCCTCACATTGTTAAAGCATGTGAAGCATCATCAAACGCACGTATGGAGCGCTTAGCAACTGGTCAAACAACATTTGACGAGGAAGAAGCTGCATTGATGAAGAAATGGAATGCACTTAAAAACAAAGCCTAATGATCGCGAATACAACCTAATCTAGCTTACAGCGGATTACCAAACCCAATCACTCATAAGTAGAACAATATGGACGATAAACTTGAGTTTTATTTAGATGCGAAAGACATCTTATCTCAACCTACCAGTTGCCAAGCGCAAGGCGACTATAAAAAGGCACTGGAAAAAGAAATCACGGAACATCGAATAGCGAAAATGGAAATTTCGCCGTTACGTGGCAATTACGATCTCGACCACCTCTCTAAAATCCATGAAAAAATCTTTGAGCATATTTACGATTGGGCTGGAGAAGTGCGTCTGGACGACATTTCTAAACGTGCGATCGACCCGAACGGTAATTATGAAATCGGTCATTTCCTAGATAAAAACCTGATCCCTGATGAACTGAATAAGTTCTCACAGGCGGTTAAAGAAAAAGACCACCTGAAAGGTTTGGACAAAGACCAGTTTGTGCAAGAGTTCACTCAGCTTTATGCCAAGTTAAATGAAGCTCACCCTTTTGAAGAGGGTAACGGTCGCGCTGCTAAACTGATGATGAACCAGCTGGCGAATGATGCTGGTTACACCATGGTATATAGCAAGGTCGCCGTATCAGATTGGAACTATGCGTTTAAACGTTCACTGACAGATCAAGAGCTTTATGTCGGTGAAAACTATGAAAACCTAGAACCGATGGAACAAGACCTCTCTTACCTTTTAAAAGTCATGGACAATATCATTGAACCATACGATCTAGTCCTGAAGCTTGAAAATACTGAAGAACAAGAGCAAGAACAGGAAAATGACCAGGATAAATCAAATGATGATGATTCACCGAGTTACGGATAATTAGATTAATCTGTATACGATAGCTTTTAATTGATTAAAAGATTCTTGAAAAAAGAATCTTTTTTTTGAGAAAAATTTATAATGAAGTGACTCAGATTAAAATAAAACCTTAGGAAAATATTGTCCGAAACTTGGAGATGAATAATGAATAACGCAGCACATCAATTTGCAAATAAAGTGGTCGCTCAATACCAATTTACAAACGGAAGTGATTCAAGTCTGAATCATTTAATTATCGGCAACAGCACCGCAGAAATTATCGACACCTTAATTTATATGCTTTTCTCAAGCCATGCTGAAACCTATGACGATGGCGTTGTTTGGTTTAAATCAGTGGACGCAATTAATGTTGAGAAGTCTTACATTACTTACAACAGTCGAGAAAGCTGCATTTTTGCTTATTTTGTGTTTGATAAAAATCCATTAATGCTGAAAACAACCGCATTGCATATTGATAATGTTTGTTACTTTG
Organism: Acinetobacter sp. YH12226; assembly: GCF_013417805.1. Taxonomy (GTDB): domain Bacteria; phylum Pseudomonadota; class Gammaproteobacteria; order Pseudomonadales; family Moraxellaceae; genus Acinetobacter. Next base: position 52,231 of record NZ_VPDG01000014.1, read on the forward strand.
GATGTGAAAGTGACACCACCAATAAAACCATCGAATTTTTAGAAAAATTCAAAGTTCGTGTATCCCTTGCTAAAGAGTGCCACAAGTTCAAATTCAATACTGAGCATCATGAAACCTTGATGCATGAAACCATCAAAACCTTAAAAACTATCTATGAAGAACATAACGACATGGATGCCGAAAAGTTATCTCAACACCATGACACAACTCATTTAGTTAACACATTTCTTGCTTAAACGTACACCATACAATAAACAAAACCCGAAAAAGGATATAACAATGCTATTAGGCGCTTTAAAACAATCTCTAAGCTCAGTCATCGACATGAACCGCTACACCGCCCTTTGCTCACATGTGGAGGGTGAAAACTTGCCGTTATGCGCTCAATTTCGTGTACTTAAATATATCTTTGGTGTGCATGGTCTAAGCGCACTTAAAAATTACAAAGAAGTTGAACACATTGACGAAGCCTTTTTGAAAAAACACTTCCTACGCATGATGAACTATGACTTTGAAGCAGTCATATACCTTGCTATGGTCGGCATGCGCGAACTTATCTTAGAAGCTGATGCTTTTGACCATGACGGCGAACAAAACACCCAAAATGAGCTTAAACAAGCATTCCAATACGTTTCAGAAAATGACGTTCGTAATTTTGCTTATGTCACTCACATGGGCTATTCAGAAAAGTATTTCAACTGGAATATCATTCGCCACCAGTCTAAAGATGAAGCGGATAATCCCCTCACCTTTTGGTTATTTAAGAATGCAATGTATTCACTATTTTTCAACTTAGCCAATCGGGAATAATGCCCCAACTCATTAAGAGTATTTAAGTCCGAACTTAAGTACTCTTTTTTTTGCATTAGAAAAATAGACCGGTATATACGCTGTCTAAGCATGGCTTAAAACGTATACGATGATTTTAATTGATTAAAATATTTTAAATATCCTTTACGTGTTTTAGGTCGGTTAATTAATTCCAATAAAGTTATTCATTAGTATTTTTTAAATAAAATGACTCTATCGAAAGCAATTGCTTAAAACTTGGAGTCCTCTAATGCATCAACTAGATAAGCTAAATCATTTAAAAAATATCATCAAGCAAGTACCACATGAACGTTTTGATCTGGATTTATGGCGCACGATACCTGGTACCGACAATATGACTTTTGCTCAACTTATAAATAGTGATGCTAATTGTTGCGTTATAGGTTGGGCGACAGCTGATGAAACATTTAAAAGACTTAACTTCATGATGTTAGACGGCGTTCCCCTTTATGCACCATTCCGTGCGAATACTGGTGAGCCATTCACTTATGAAGAACTCAAAACAAATGTTGTTTATCGCGGTTCTGAAGCAGTACGTGAGTTTTTTGGACTCAATTATGAAGATGTCGATCATATTATTTTTGAGAGCAATTACGCTTTTGAAGACCCAATCAAAGACGAGATTATTGATCATATCAACCATGTTATTGATCGTGTAAACATCCGTCCACAAGACCTTGACCATTTGTTATCTAGCTCAATTGTTGCACTGGATAAAGAAGTCCGTGAGTTCACTTTAAATGATGATGAAGTCCGTGAAATATCTGTTGTGGTTGATTGCTTCAATAAGTTTTTCCCCGATGGTGCTTATCTTGAGTTTGTTGCTACGGTCAACGTACCAGGTGATTGTGATCCACTGGAATACATCGCCAGCAATTACAACATTAAAGAGCCATTAGCTTTCGTTCCTAAGCCGAATGAAGCATTAGAAGAATATCTGGAAACATACCCGATCGAACATCTCATGCATAACTGGCAAGAGGATTTCATTTCGCCGTATGACGAAATCATTAATCAACGTTTAACGCATATCGCATTGCAAAATTTAAATAGCGCAAAAGTAGTTCAATAAGGAAACCTACCCATGACAATTGAAAATCCGCAACTCGTCAGTGCCATCAACGAACTTGGCTTTTACTTGCCACAGCAAGTACAACAGATACCGAACACCACAGAAGCCGGTTTTCGTGTGTATGTGATCGATACAGCAAAACATACCAACATCGAGGCACTAATTAGTGCTATTGAGAATGTCAGTATCACTTCACAGCCCTTTTCTTTTCAAGATGATTACGACATGGGCGTGTTTTTTGAGGGATTTAGTTTCTTCTTGCCTATGCTCATTACACAAGACAGTGATGCACCTTTACCACTGTTCTTAATTCAACTGGATTTGTAAGTCCAACAGCGGTACGTGCGCCAGTATGTACCGCTACCCCTTTTGGCACACCGCCTAAAACTTGGAGCAGATATGAACAAAGCAACGACCGTTGAGCGTTTAGAAAAGCTGATTGAGCTAGTGATCGAGGTCATTCCTGATGAAAGCTTTGATTTCGACATTTGGCGTGATTATGACGCAAGCCATACAGAACAACACACCGATTTCTTTTCAGGTTTCACCACTGAAGAATTGTTAGATAAAAATATTGTAGGATGCCTGATTGGTTGGGCTACGTCTGTCGAGTATTTCCAAAATCTAGGTTTCAATTTTCATGGTTCTGTTGGGCCAATCTTCATGTATGAAAAAATACTCAGCAATGAAGAGCTAAAAGATGCGCCTGTTGTCACTGTACCAGTCGTTTACCAGTGGAAAGCAGTACGTGAGTTTTTTGGCATCACTCAGGAAGATGCTTTGGTGATGTTTAGCTATGACAATTACGACCAGGCCAAAATTGATAAGGACACAATGATTCGATTTATTGAACGCATCATCCAAAAATATAAGTAACCACCGAAACGGCGCAATGCCGTTTTGCTAGGCGTTATAACCGCTTACGATGGATTTTATTTGATTAAAATATCTCGATATTTTTAAATTTTGAGAAAAGTTTTCCCCTGGTACACCCCTCTATACTTAATCCATAGCAAGCAAGGCACAAAGCCTTAAATCTGGAGTAAGTCGAATGAATACAGCGCATAAGTACGATGATCAAGTCATCATCCCCACAATAGCCGGGCAACTGGAGTTGCTGTCTGGTACCGATCTAAACAAAGAACTGGCTGAGCATGTTTTTCATGAAGCACCAGACATCGATCTAAGTATCTATGACATTTTTATTGTCTGCTTAAGTGGCGGTAAGGATTCGATTGCAGCGTATTTACGCTTACTGGATGCTGGAGTAGATAAAAGCAAAATTGAGCTTTGGCACCACAAAATTGATGAAGAAAACCAGCCGTTCATGGATTGGGTGTTCATGGAAAACTATACCAAAGCATTCGCTCAGGCATTCGACACACCATTGTACTTCAGTTGGCTCGAGGGCGGTTTCCTTGGCGAAATGCTCAAAGAAAACAGCTACTCAAAACCCCACTTCGTAGAAACACCAGAGGGCTTAATTAAGCTTGAACGCGATAACAACCGCAGTAAACCAGGCACACGCTTGAAGTTCCCACAACAAGCAGCCAGCCTCATGACGCGCTGGTGTTCTTCAGCGTTAAAGATCGATGTCGGACGCAGAGCATTGAACAACCAAGAACGTTTTGACGGCAAGAACATTTGTTTTATCACTGGTGAACGCCGTGAAGAGTCACCAAACCGCAGTAAGTACAACCAGCTAGAACCGCACCCATGCGACCGTAGAAGCGGTAAGAAAGCAAGACGCGTTGACTGGTGGAAGAACGTGCTTCACTTCACTGAAGAGCAAGTATGGGCGTTACTGGAGAAGTACAAGGTTACGCCACCAGTGCCATATCGCTTAGGTTGGGGCCGTAGCTCATGCATGACCTGTATCTTCAACAGTCCTAAAATCTGGTCAACCATCAGCACCTACTACCCTGAACGCGCTCAGCTGATCGCTGGTTATGAACAAAAGTTTGACTGTACGATCAGTCGCTCAAAGATCGATGTCGTCAGTCTGAGCAATCGCATTGAGCCATTCGACATTCAGGATATGGAAGCACTGGTACAGTCCAAAATTGAAAGTTATTACCTACCAGTGTTCACGGATAACTGGACGGTTCCACCAGGCGCATTCAACAAGGAGGGTTGTGGATCGCTGTAAATTAGGGTGCCATTTGGCACCTTTTTAGGATGAAAACCGCAAGCGATGTTTTTTAATTGATTAAAAATGGTTTGGAATAATTTTGTTTTTGAATAAGTTTTTGACACCACCTGTCAGCATAAAATGATTTTAAACCAATCAATATGAGATGATGTTTATGACAACTTTAAACGAAACAATGCAAAAGTTCTGTAAAGCTAAGGCAATGATGACCTATTTAATGTCTGATGATCCTATCATTGATGAATCTGTCAGCCGTTACGAAAATTGGGCATTGGCTTATGACCTTTTGGTGAGTATTGGACATCTGGATCTAGAACAAGTTGAGCAGATCTGGAATGAAAAAACCCATACCAATTTTACGCTTTGGGGTGTAGTTGGTGAATGCTCAATAGAAGAAATTGTATCGTATGTGACAGAAGAATATGACGCTCAAGCTGTCACACTGGCGCAGATTAATGAATTACAAGACGGTAAAACACTGGCAGAAATCTAAAATCAACCTAAGGAATGAGTTATTAATTAAGTATTAATAGCTCATTTTTTATTGTCTGAAACTATACAACTACCACCTTGAATCATTTTCACAGGCATCGCCATCGCCGTCACCATCCATCATGGTATCTGGGCAGTTTTTCACAAACCAATCAGCTTCTTCTTTAGATCGCATTTGAGAGCAATGCTTACGACCATCGCATTTATAGGCTACTGGCTTTTGATATATAGCATTTGTAGTTTGATTATCTTTATATAGATATTTCTTTAATTGAATGCTACCTGGATATGCCACCCCAATAGCTATGCTAATAAAAATTATCCATAGATATATTGGCAATGGTTTTTGCTTGTCTTGCGTTTGTTCATGGTCGGAATAGTAAACATGGATTGCCCTATTTTTATTTTCTTTTTTAACTACCTCGAAATAAACCTCTCGACCTGGTATTGGCTGTTCACCTTTCTGAAAATCCTTAATATGGAAAAATACATCACCAAAATTACTCGTGGATATAAAACCAAAACCACGCTCAATATTATAATTTTTAATTGTTCCTGTTAGTACCACCTAAAACCTCAAATATATATTAAAAGCTATATTAATTATAATTATTAAACCTGAATAAATACTATCTTTTTTTTAAAAAAAAGTTTTAAGGTTTATGGATTTATTATAATTAAAACATCAAAAGCAATTGCTTAAAACTTGGAGTAGCTATTATGAATAATTTTTTCGCTGGTGCTGAAGTCATCACTGTTTTTTCTTTACAAGACGCTTTAGAAGAGGGCGTGATTCTTTGCCTTAGCGATAAAGAAGAACATGCCAAAGATTGCAAACAGTTCTATAAGTTCCCTGTTTATATTACAAGCAACTTGTATAACAAGCACCTGACAGCTGCAAAAGCAATTTTTCCGAATGGTACGGAAGCTGATGCTGAAAAAATCAATGATTTAATGGGATATACCATCTTTGATATGTTGAACATGAGCGTTCGTGGTTCAGTTGCACTTAATGACCAAAGCGTTAAGTTTAAATATGCTCTACAAGATACACCGCATACCTTTTCTGACACCTTAATCACCAATATTGCTACGGTTGGGCCTGGCGTGAATGGTGAGCCTATCATTACTTTTATGATGCCTGAAGACCAATAAACACAACACCTAGCATTGACCAACCAATGCTAGGTTTTTTGAGATCCGAACGTTCATTGAGAGGTATTAAAAATGCAAATGGCTACTATGAAAATTGACAACCTTGACCTATTCGGCTTTGCAAATATGCAAGCAATAGAACAACAAAGAGAAAAAAACGAATTAAAACGTATAGAAACGATGAAGCTTGTCCGTTGTGACTGGTTTATCGCCGTGACATCTACTGGAGAGCTGTTTAAGTACAGTGAAAAAGTACCAGCTAAATATAAGGCGTTTAAAGGCATTAAATTATTCAAGTGCTGGAATGAAGCTACCGCGGATCTCGTGTTAAATGCCGTAAAAGGCCAATCAAGGGTGATCATTACGAAATACCAGACGTTAAAAAAAGCAAAAAGTTTGCTGTTAATAGCTGGGTAAGAAACATTGATCTAAAGTTTCTACATTTGCCAGTCGGTCAACTCACCAACCTGTACAGGGAACATCAAGAGCGTTTAAGACTGAAGCGTGAAAAAGCCAGACTTAAAGAAAATGAAAACACGTATGACGTAGAACCGCACTAATCACACCCACCAGGAATAAGCACCCATAGCTTATTCCTTTCATAAGATGATGGCCGTAAACGGTGTTTTTAATTGATTAAAAATAACTTGAAATCATGAGCCTATCAGCCGAAATACTTTTACTGAAAAGTTATACAGGCCACATGCACCGATATAATGAATACATCAAAGCTCATTGCTTAAAACTTGGAGATACGACAATGCAACTACAAAAATTTAATACTGGTACTGCTAATGTGCGCCACTTGCTACAAAGCTTCACCCAAGCGTATGACGGTTTACCAAGTTGCGTCATCAATGTGATTGGCTTAGCAACCAAAGCAGATCCGCAGTTTATTTTTAACATTGAACTGGATGTCGTTTTATTTCACCAACATAAGTCACAAGCCTACTGCATTGAAGTCAATGCACCGTTACAGGTTCAAGCCATCGCAGACGCTCACGAATCATTTAGATTCAGTCCTGATGATTCTCATGCATTGATTGAGGGCGAAGTCATGGATGTGGCGATAAATTTACAACACCAAGCCATTAATGACATGATTCAATATGATTTGCTGTCAGATGCAGAACTGGAAAAGTTCAATACATGGAATAAAGGTTTCGCCAGTGCATTACTGACTGAATGTTTTGAAGATGTCGCAGATTTTAATGCGCTGCATAGCTCACATTTTATGGCGAACACTGTTTATTTAAGACTGATTGAGTACTTTAAAAACAACCTGTCATAAGAAACCATTAAACAAATAGAGGGAGATCCAATAAAGGTCTACCCTCTTTTTTTATGCCATTAGATTTAATGACGTATACGATGTTTTTTAATTGATTAAAAAAATATTGAAATTTTTCATTGCCAGTTCCATAAGTAATTTGAGAAAAGTTTTTAAGGGATATTTCACAGATATAATTAATTCATACCTAAGCAATTGCTTAAAACTTGGAGTTGAAGATATGAAAAGCGTACTTGATTTTTTTACAAACCGTTCTAAAACATTAAACATTATTGTGAATCCTGAATTAAATACAGGTCATTCCCTTGCTGATTTTTCGTATAACGAAGAATTGCATCAAGACCTTAATGTATTAACGGTTATTCCGCGTGATCATTACGGAAACTTTCTATCTTTAACCCTTGATGATTGGGGCGTGATTACTTCAAAAGTTCAATTCCCTGAACATCTTGATTTTAATCAATTACTCAGCATTTTTTGGGAAACACAACCCATTTTAGTTGTTACTGACATCGCACGTTCAGAAGTGCATGACAGCGACTTTTTTCAACAAAGCTTGGTCAAGCAAGTCAATCTTGCATATAGCCGAGATATTGCCAGTGAATATGCACCAGAAGATGTTCACTACATCTCTCAATCTTTTGATTTAGATAAGCTGATGCGTTGCGGTGTATATCTGCAAGGTCATTGCTATTCAGCTCATGATTTCGTCATTAACAACCATAACCTATTTGAAAAAGACAGCTTGATTGTGCCTGTTTTTAACATCCACTCGACACAAAAAGAACTGCAACAATTTTTAGTATTTGATCTGCAAGGTAAGTTTTTGGATTGCGTTGTTGGCACTGAAGTTTTGTACTAAGGAATATTGATCATGTCTAAAAAATACTTATTGATTGAATTGAGCTACGAAGCACCAAACAACAGAGATGGATCCGTAAATTTGAACAACTCCTATAAGTGATATTCTGCTCCTCAAATGATGTTATAAACATCAATATATGGAGTATTTTATGGCACGTAGACCAAGAAGAAATCATTCAAATGATTTT